>JANMQE010000338.1:0-4574 GCA_031370195.1 Phyllobacteriaceae bacterium | reverse complement strand
AAGACCCACGGCACCGACGGCATCATCAACTATTCGGAGTGGTCCGTGCCGCTTGGCCGCCGGTTCCGCGCGTTGAAAATCTGGTTCCTGCTGCGCGCCTACGGCCTTCACGGCTTGCGGTCCATGATCAGAGATCACGTGCGCTGGTCACACAAGCTTGCCGCGCGGCTGGCCGCCACTCCGAATTTCCGCATTGCCAGCCAGCCAATGCTGTCGCTGTTCTCGTTCCGGCACGAGCCAACAGGTGTGATGGACCTTGATGGGCACAATCTCGGCCTCGTCAACGCCATCAACGAAGACGGCCGCATCTACCTGACCCAAACCAGTCTGGATGGAAACATCGTCATCCGCTTTCAGGCTGGCTCGTTTGCGATGACCGAGGCAGATGCCGACATCGCCTTTGACGCCATCACCGAAATCGCCTCGCGCCCGCAACGGAACAACCCATGACACAGCCGCATCTCCTTTCTTTCATACGCAATGGCAAGCCGCGCTATGGTCTTGCCAAAGAGGGCGGCGTTGTCGACCTTTCAGCCCGTCTTGGCAATAAATGGCCGACCGTGCGCGATGTGATTGAGGCTGGTGCGCTGAAGGAACTTTTCCACGAAGGCCAGCGCCACGCCACGGACTTTGCTGTGGAGGAGGTGGCCTTTGATATTCCCGTGCCAAATCCGGAAAAAATCATCTGCGTCGGCGTCAACTTTCCGGACCGCAACGAGGAATACAAAGACGGACAGGAAGCGCCGAAGAACATGTCGCTCTTCATCCGTTTTCCATGCTCGTTCGTTGGGCACGGAGAAGCGCTCATTCGCCCGCCGGAATCGCCACAGTTCGACTACGAAGGCGAGATTGTCATCATCATCGGCAAAGGCGGGCGGCGCATTCCAGAGAGCGAGGCGCTCTCGCACATTGCCGCGCTTTCGCTGTGCAACGAAGGCACACTGCGCGACTGGGTGCGACACGCCAAGTTCAATGTCACGCAGGGCAAGAATTTTGACCGCTCCGGCTCCATCGGCCCGTGGTTGGTGCCTTTCGTCCACGAAAGCCAACTGGCAGATATCCGACTGACCACCCGCGTCAACGGCGAGCTTCGGCAAGACGACCGCACAAGCCGGATGATTTTTTCATTCCGCAAGATCATCAATTACATCTCGACCTTCACGACATTGGTTCCGGGTGACACAATTGTCTGCGGCACCCCCACAGGGGCAGGCGCGCGGTTTGATCCGCCGATCTGGCTGAAGCCCGGCGACGTGGTCGAGGTGGAAGCCGAGGGCATCGGGAAACTGTCGAACACGGTTGCCGATGAGGTGCTCTCATGACGCCGCAAGACATCGAAGCTGCGGCGGCCTCGCTGGACAGCGCCGAACACAGCCGAAAGCAAATCGGCCTCCTGAGCCTTGCTCATCCATCCATCAGCATGGATGATGCCTATGCCATTCAGGCCGCATGGGTGCGCCGCAAGATCGCGCGTGGCCGCATCGTCAAGGGCTGGAAAATCGGCCTGACATCGAAGGCGATGCAATATGCGCTGAACATCGATATTCCAGATTCTGGCGTGTTGCTGGATGACATGTTCTTCCATGATGGCGCGGCGATCCCGAAGCACCGCTTCATCCAGCCCCGCATCGAAGCCGAAATTGCATTCGTGATGAAGTCAGACCTGTCCGGACCCAATTGCACGGCAGAAAACGTGCTGGCAGCCACAGATTATGTTGCACCGTCTCTCGAAATTCTTGACACGCGCATTGTGCGCGCGGACCCGGAAACCAAGAAAGCCCGCACGATCTTCGATACTATTTCCGACAATGCTGCCAATGCCGGGATAGTGCTTGGCCGCCAGAAGCATGATCCGCGCGCGGTGGATTTGCGCTGGGTGGGCGCGATCGTGTCGCGCAATGGAGAGGTCGAGGAAACCGGCCTTGGGGCAGGCGTTTTGAACGATCCGGCCATGGGCATCGCCTGGCTGGCGAAGCGTCTTGCCGTCTACGGCGGTTTGATCAAGGCCGGGGATGTCGTCCTGTCCGGCTCGTTTATCCGCCCCGTCGAAGCGCCGCCCGGAAGTCTTGTTGAAGCTGATTTCGGTCCGTTCGGCTCCGTGTCCTGCACATTTGAATGAGGCCATAATGCCCGCTCCCGTCAATCGATTCAAAGCAGCGCTGAAGGCTGGAAAGCCGCAGATCGGCTTCTGGCTGGCGCTGACCAATGCCTACACCGCCGAAATAGCCGGCGGTTCCGGTTTTGACTGGTTGCTGCTGGATGGCGAGCACGCACCCAATGACATCCCTTTGCTCGTGGCTCAACTTCAGGCACTGTCAGCCTCGCCGTCGCACCCGGTGGTACGTCTGCCAATCGGCGAAAGCTGGATGATCAAGCAGATGCTCGACATTGGCGCGCAGACCATTCTGGTGCCGATGGTGGAAAGCGGCGCGCAAGCCAAGGATCTGGTCCGCGCCATGCTCTATCCGCCGCAAGGCATGCGCGGCGTCGGCGCGGCGCTCGCAAGGGCGTCGAAGTTCAATGCCATTCCTGACTATCTGCAGACGGCGAACGAACAGGTTTGCCTTCTATTGCAAATCGAAAGCCGCGCGGGTCTGGCGGCGCTGGAGGACATTGCAAACACAAACGGCGTGGACGGCGTGTTCATCGGTCCGGCCGATCTTGCCGCCGACATGGGCTACCTTGGCAAACCCGGCGCGCCGGAGGTGCAGGCGGCGGTCGAAGACGCGATCTCGCGCATCATCGCCTGTGGCAAGGCTGCGGGCATTCTGACCTCAGACCAGTCGTTGGTGCAACGCTACCTGTCGCTTGGCTGCACGTTCGTGGCGGTCGGCAACGACGTGACACTGTTCAGCAACGCAATGGCCAATCTGGCGCGCAGCGTTCGCCAAACTGGCGATGGCCAGGTCAAACGTGACGCAGGATATTGAAAATGGAAGTTGCCAGTTTGATGTCATCCAATGAGTTTTCGGCTCAGCAGCGACTCAGTTAAAAGTTGACAGCTGTCAACTCTGAAAAAGCCCATAAATACCAATATTATCAGCGGCTTAAATTTTTCCGGCTTGGCGCCATCGTGCCGTACTGCAGGAGCGATAGCGACCCATCATTCTGCAATTTTTGTGAAGCATTCACCCGGTCGGGTGATTGCGTCGCTTTTCCTCCTGGATAACCTCATCCCAATCACGGATTGCATTGCAACACTGGCGCGGCCATCATGAATTGGGGGGATGGTATGAAACAGTTCGGTATCAGAAGGGCGATGGCCTATGTGCTGGCGTCCATCACTCTGACGGGAACGCTGCCTGCAATGGCGGGCGACTATCCGTTAACGCGGGGCTGGGGCCAGCGACAGATGCGCGACTGGTATGAGCTCACACAAGGCTCACGCCTGATCCCGATGGACTGGCTCAGCGCGCTCAAGCGGGCGGATGGGGAACCTTTCCTGTCACGCCAGACGCTTGAGGGTTACGGCTATCTCTATTTCCCGCAATCAACCGGCCCATTGCCGATCGGCTTTATCGAGGACATTGACGCTGACGGCGCGCGCCATCTCGTGTTCAACTGTTCGGCTTGCCATACCTCCAAGCTGAAGGGCAATGGCACTGAAGTCTTCGTGCATGGCGGCTCGACCATGTCGGACTTTCAGGGTTTCACGACCGATCTGATTAACGCGGTGGCTATCGCGCAGGGCGATGACGCGGCGTTCAGCCACTTTGCAGACCAAGTTCTGGGCAGCGCTGCCGGTGCAGCCGACCGCGCATCGCTGCGCGCCAAGATGGGGAACTGGCTTGATGTGCGCAAGACTATCAATGACACTGGCAAGGACTCGCACTGGGGCAGGGGGCGGGCGGATGCGGTCGGCATCATTCTGGCGACAGTCGCCAAGCTCGTGGACGACCCGACCGCTTCTGCCGACATCAAACGGCCGTTTCCCGCCAGCAATGCGCCAGTCAGTTACCCGTTTGTGTGGAACACCAACCAGCAGGCGCGGCTGCAGCACAATGGCGTAGTTGACAACGGCACCGACTTTGGCGTCGCCAATGTCGCCAAGATCGGCGCGCTGATCCGCAACTGGACCGAGGCGTTCGGCGTGTTTGCCAAGAGCGAACTGTCGGACGATACCGAAACTGTCAGCACATCCATTCGACTCGACAATCTCTTGCGCATCGAACAGGCGCTTGCGACCTTGCAATCACCAACCTGGCCGGACGCATTGGGACCGGTGGACAGCGCAGAAGCGGCGCGCGGTGCGGTGTTGTTCAAGGACAATTGCAGTGGTTGCCATGGGGCGCTTGCGTCTGGCGACACAGACACCGTGCTGCCGCTTATCAAGAAGCCGGGCAGCGCCACAACGCCGGGCTTCATCTATTTGCAGCCGCTGATTGCCACCAATGCGCGACCGGAAGACTTCGCGGATACCATCGCGCAGGACACCAAATACATCGGCACCGATCCCGGCACGGCCTGCAACGCCATGATGCACAGTGTCCCGGCCGGGCGGCTGCAAGGCAAACTGAATGTCATGGGCACAATGGCAGCGATAACAGACCGCCCCTTCGGCGAAGAGGCGCTCG
>JANMQE010000087.1:0-1730 GCA_031370195.1 Phyllobacteriaceae bacterium | reverse complement strand
CTCATCGCCCAGCGGCGCAATGCGCGAGGGACGGGTCTTGTCGCGCAGAAGGCCCTCAAAGCCTTCGCTCATGAACCGCTCCTGCCAGCGCCACACGCAAGTCTTCGATTTATGCGTTTGGCTCATGATCGCGTTCGTGCCAGCATCTTCGGCGCTCAACAGAACAATCTCAGCGCGCCAAACGTGCTTCTGCGCAGCATTGCGGTCTTTAACCAAAGCCAAAAGGCGGCCGCGGTCGGCGGGAGAAACAGTGATCGATATTCCTGTGCGCATCCCCCAGACTCGCACACCGCACGTCCGCTGGGAATCCCAATCAGGATTCAATTGTCAGATTTGATCCACTAGTGGGCATTTTTTTGAAGGAGCGTTTTCAGACATCTTTGGAGGCGCAAGCAAGGACACTGTAAAGACCGCTGCAAAAGAGTATGCAAGAGATCAATTGGGCAAAGCGGGCAACGCCGCATGGGAGGGCGTAAAAGCGACCACGCCGGTTGGCGCTTACTACGACGCCAAGGAAGCGATTGCCGCTGGCAAGAAGGGCAATAGAAAAGAGGCTGCTTGGTACGGCGCGATGGCTATTCTGGGAGTTGTGCCTGCTGTTGGCCCGGAGGCAAGACTCGGTTCAAAAGTGGGAGGGAATGCGTTTGAGTCTGTAATCGATTTTGTCAAAAGTGTCCCGAACCCGTTCGGCAAACTGGGAGGCCCGCTACATCAAGAAAAGGTAGCTGAAGTTGCGAAAGCCATGGCTGATCGGGGGCTAAGGGTCAGGACGGAAGTGAGGTTTGACACGCCCACGGGCATAAAGAATTCACGCTTCGCCGATGTTGTTGGATACAAAGACGGACAAATCGCCGAGATCGCACAAATCGGTAGAGTCAACCAGAACGGCACACCGGTGGCCCGAGAGGTCCGCGCTGCCAATGACATAGCGGGCTCGCCAACTGCGCTTGGCTTCAATATTGATTTTTATGGCTACAACGCTTTTGGGGGTCCACGCTGATGGGACATCAAGTTAACTTCTATTTGAATGCTGAGGACCAGGCCAAAATGAACGATATTATTCTGTCGGAGGTTTCAGACGTTGTGATTATGAAAGATGAAATGCAAAAGCAGCATTTAGAATTTCTTGATACAACGGAACAGACAAAATGCGACGGGGAGAGTTTTTGGATTTTACTAGCCAGACGGCAGGACATTTCGAAAATTCTGATTGACCCTCCGTTTACAACAACAGTGCCACCTTTTAGAATTCGTAACATCGTAAATCGGGACGTGTCACCCGTTGTTGATTATCATAGATGCGCAATTCGTCCGAACGCGCCGGGTGGTGCGGTCATACAAAGAGGCAGGCTTTATTATCATTCAGCCTATTACATTGATTATTTTACCAAGAAAGTTGCTAAAGAAACAGAATTTATCAAATTTGCCCAGAAGTTGTTTAATTTGTTCAAGAAGAATCTAACCTATAAGAAAGAAGTTGGAGATTACTTTGGCGAAGGCGCTTTGCGTGACGAAAAGAATGGTTGGAAATTGACCATGTAGATTGAATTGACAATCCGCACACGCCGACAAGCGTTGCAGGTCGCGCGTTCACCTACGACGCCAACGGCAACATGCTTGGCGACGGCATCCGCGCGCTCACATGGTCCAACGACAACCGCCTCGCATCCGTGGTGATCGGCGGGCAGAACGTGACGATGCTTTACGCCCCGGATGGCTCGCGCGCGAGG
>JANMQE010000276.1:0-4478 GCA_031370195.1 Phyllobacteriaceae bacterium | reverse complement strand
GCCTCGCAATCCCGGTCCACCATGATCCGGCGCGGAATGATGCCAAGCGATCCTTCAAAGATGCTCATATTTGTATCGGCCACAAAATGCCCGATCCCCGCATCCTTCAGGAGCGAGCAGACAAACGAAATGATCACAGCGTCATTGGTGCGGACAAGTTCAATCATGCGTCCGATGTGGCAAGCCGTGTGCGAATAAGCAAGGCGAGCGGAAGATAATCGTCCAAATCGATGCGATTTGACGGATTGTCTCGCCAGCCGCGCCATTTCGCCGCTTGAGTAGCGGCCAAGCCTTTCCTAAAGTGCAAAAAATTCGGGAGTGCGGGCGTGGGCGTAGTCTTATCCATCGACGAGGGCAAAAAGCAGGCTGGCATCAAGCCGCTGATTGATTTGACCGCAGCAGACATGGCGCGCGTCAACGAGCTGATCCTGTCCAAGGCAGGCTCGGATGTCGAGATGATTCCCGAAGTTGCCAACCATCTGATCTCGTCAGGCGGCAAGCGCCTGCGTCCCATGATCACCCTCGCTGCCGCGCAGATGCTGGGCTACAAGGGCGACGGCCACATCAAGCTCGCCACCTCCGTCGAGTTCATGCACACCGCCACGCTGCTGCACGATGATGTCGTCGACGAAAGCGACATGCGTCGCGGCAAGCGCACCGCCCGCATGATCTGGGGCAACCAGGCGTCCGTGCTCGTTGGCGATTTTCTGCTCGGGCAAGCCTTCCGCATGATGGTGGAAGTCGGCTCGCTGGATGCATTGGATGTGCTCTCATCCGCCGCTTCGGTCATTGCCGAAGGCGAGGTGATGCAGCTTTCCGCCGCCAAAAACCTTGAGACCACCGAAGACGACTACCTCTCGGTCATCAGGGCCAAGACCGCAGCCCTCTTTTCCGCCGCCGCCGAAGTCGGCCCTATCATTGCCAACGCCACCAAGGGCGAGCGCGGCGCCCTGCGTTCTTATGGCCTCAACCTCGGCCTCGCCTTCCAGTTGGTCGACGACGCGCTCGATTACGGCGGCAACGCCCGCGATCTCGGCAAGAATGTCGGTGATGATTTCCGCGAAGGCAAAGTCACGCTCCCCGTCATCCTCGCCTACCGCCGAGGCACTGATGCTGAACGCGCCTTCTGGCGCGAAGCCATTGAAGCAGGCGCATCAAGCGACGACAATCTGCAAACCGCACTAAGCTTCCTGCGCCGCCACGGCACCATCACCGACACAATCCACCGCGCCCGCCACTTCGGGGAAATCGCCAGAGACGCACTGGCCCCGCTGCCACCAACGCCCCACAAGGACGCGCTGCTGGAAGTGATCGATTTTTGCATTGCAAGGGTGAATTGAGGGTCCGCCGTTTTTTTAATCCCGAACCAGTCTTAAAAGTGGCTCAAAACTATAAAGCGCAGGTCTGCGCCCTGATGCTGGGGTGATTGTCTGCAGCATGCCCTTGTCTGCCAAAATTCGCGTTATCCGGTGCGCTGCTGCGGCTGGGATGCCCGATTTTTGAGTGAAGACGCTATTTCTGAACACCGGTCTGGAAAATAGAAAATCAAGCGCCGCAGTGCTCCACTGGGACGAGAGCATTTGGAGAAATTCCTGTTTTAGCTCTTCATAAAGGTCTCGGATTTTCTCGGCTACCGCCAGGTTTTTCATGGCCTGCTCCTCAATCGCGGCCAGAAAGAAGACAATCCATTCAGTCCATGCTCCGTCTCTCGATACCTCACGCATCCGGTCAATATATTTATCTCGGCGCTCTTCGAAATAACTGCTGATATAAAAATGCGGAGCCGAGATTGCTCTGAACTTCCAAAGCATCAAGGTAATCAACATTCTGCCTATTCGGCCATTGCCATCTTTAAAAGGATGAAGTGCTTCAAATTCGAGGTGGGCAATTGCCGTTCTCAGGAGTATTTGCTGACTTTCATCCTCGATGAATGAGAAAAGTCTTTCCATTCCGTCAGTCAACTGCTCCGGACGCATGGGTATGAACAGCACCTTCCTGTTCCTGCGGTCTGCAAGATAGTTCTGTTCGGATTTGAACTCACCCGGTGAAAGCCGCCCCCCACGACCAAATCCAAGCAACACTCTGTGGGCACTGCGGATTAAAAAGCTGGAAAGGGGCGCGCCTTGCTCAATGCTTCGTTGGGCATATGTCAGTGCCCTACCATAGAGATACACTTCGACCGTTTCGCTTCTGTAATTTTCGTTGGTTGGTCCGCTGTTTTCTTCTTGCTCTGCCTCATATCGCAAAATTTCGTCAAGTGTGGATACGGTGCCTTCAATGCGGGATGAAACGACCGCTTCCTGGCTTCTCAGCGGAGCCAACAGGATTTCGCTGTTGTGCATTCCCTTGAGCATCTGGTCATATCTAGCCAAAGCAGCCGCAGCACCTGCGAGCGGCATGATCAACTTGCTTGAATCTATGTTCGTTGGCGGAAATTGATCGTAGTGGTAGTTTACGGCTTCGCTGAAATCCAAATCCGATAGGGTAGCCATCGCTTGATTCTCAATACTGATGTTTCTTGATAGACAAACTCGATTGCCTGTTTGATGCAGCACACAACGAATTTTGTCTATCAAAAATTGCAAAATTTGCGAGACAAACGATTTTGTGGGTAATTGAGATGTCCCAAAATCCGTTGTGTCTCAAAAAATGCCAAGTGCACAAGACAAAGATTTTGCGGTGCCAACCTGAAAATTGCCCGGTGTGGAGACGCATGTCTGACAACCAATTTGCATGAATACATCAGACAAATAGCAAGTCCAACGGCAAGGCCTACCCAAGCGCCGCCTTCAGCGCCCTTACCATCCCAACATCCGTCTCCCGCTGCCCAACCCGCGCAAATCCCAGCTCCGCGGCAGATCCGAGCGCCTTTCGCACCGGTTTCGAGCAGGATCCGTGCACCTCTTTCAATGGCAATCTTGCATGTAGCAGAGCAATGGTGTCGGCATTCACACCCGCGCCCGGCATCACCGAAATCCGCCCCGCCGCCTGCTCAAACAGCCGCTCCAACACAGACAATCCTGCAACCGCGCTCGCCGCCCCGCCGGATGTCAGCACCCGCTCGAACCCAAGCAAAATCGCCGTCTCTAGCGCGTCCCCGAAATCCGGCCCCGTGCAATCAAACGCGCGGTGCAACGTCAGGCCCATTCCATAAGAATGCTCAACCAGCACTGCGAGCATATCCGCATCCAGCCGCCCGTCATCCTTGCTCGCCCCCAGCACCACCCCCGCCAGCCCGGCCTCCCGCGCCATCGCAATATCATCGCGCATCACCGCCAAGTCATTGGCGTCAAATACAAAATCGCCGGCGCGGGGACGGATCATCGCATAGACGGGCAGGGGCTGCCGCGCCGCCAGCTTCATCAGGCCAAAACTCGGCGTCAGCCCGCCAAGCTCCAATGCCGAGCAGAGTTCAATCCGGTCCGCCCCGCCTTCCACCGCAGCCAACAAACCCGCCGCGTTGTCCACACAGACTTCGAGCAATATCTCAGCCACGATTAAGCTCCTGAAACCCGAGCAGAGCCGCACCGATAAACGCCGGATTGACAGTCAGTTGCGCCGGAACCAACAGCGGCGTCGCAGATTTGTAAAGCATCTTGTACCGCACCCGCTCGTCCAGCGCGCCGACCAACTCAAGCGAATTGGCCAGCCCGCCGCCAACCGGCACAATCGTCGCACCGACTATATTCAGCGCCAGCGCCAGCACGGTGCTGACCAGATCGAGATACACATCCATCACCCGCGCACAATCCGCGTCGCCGCGCGCCCACCCCGCCACAATCTGAAGACTCTGCGCATCCTTCCCCGTCAAGCTCTTGAAAAGCCTCTCCATTCCGCGCGCACCGCCAACCGTGTTGACACAGCCCGCACTCCCGCATCGGCAGGAAACATGCGGCACATCGACAGGCGGCGTCCCGGCTCTGGTCTGCAAAGCCATGCCATGCCCCCATTCGCCGGCATAGCCGCCAGCGCCTGTGACAATCCTGCAATCAATCACCAGCCCGCCGCCAACGCCGGAGCCCAGAATAATGCCAAACACATTGCGATGCCCGCGCCCCGCGCCTTGCAGCGCCTCAGCCAGCGCAAAACAATCGGCATCATTGGCGATAAACACAGGCAAACCAAGCGCTTGCGACAGATCAGCGGCAAAAGTGCGGCGATGAATGCACGGAATGTTGGCGCAGGTCAGAAGCCCGCTGGAAGGATCACCCCCGCCGGTCGTCGAAAGCGCCAAGCCTTTGACACGGTGCGCACCGCTGCCGATCCTCGCTCCGATTGCCGCGGCAAACGCGCCGAAATCATAGAGTGGCGTCGGCGCGCTGCCTGCGATTTCAATATCATCCGGCGCTCTGGCGAACGCTGCCTTGATCTGGGATCCGCCAATGTCAAAGCATGCCAGCATCTTCAGGCTCCGAATTATCGCGCGATATATGACTGTGTAGCCCATAAAGCTCTGAATATGTTATTGAATTCATGAA
>JANMQE010000261.1:0-7148 GCA_031370195.1 Phyllobacteriaceae bacterium | reverse complement strand
TTGCCGGTCGATGCCGGGCGAGGAAATTTCCAGATGATAGGCACGTCCAATCGGGTCTTCGACATCAAGCACCGGCGAGACCGCCTTGGACAATTGCTCGCAGTCGTCAACCGACATTGAGCCGTCTGCCCGCTCGGCCATGATCTGCAGCGTATAGCCATTCTGGCCGGACAGATGCACGCGCACCAGCTTGAAGCCGATGGAGTTCATCACCGGAATGATGATCGACGCCACGCGCGCTTCCATCCCGGTCTCCCGGATCAGCCGGTCATCACCCGCATCGGGCGTCGCCGCAACAATCTGGCTTTCCTCGTTCACGCTTGCCGCGTCTCCATGTGGCTGAGCGTCAGGTAACAAAAAAGAGCGGGTCCGGAAGGGCCCACTCTTCATCTGACGATCAAGAATTTGGATGTGAATTACACCGGATCAGTGACGATGGCAAGCCATTTGAAGTGGGCGTGACCGTGACATTCCAAGGGACGAGACAGGCGGATCAAAACCGTATGGCGTTGGCGCGATGTCCGCGCAACCCGTAGAATTACAGCTTCCTAAATATCAAATAGGTCGGCGTCCGGCCTTCGCGCAGAGCCTTGGCTTCATACCGCGTGCCCGGCCAGGCTTCATAAGGCTTGCGCCAGTCATCGGCGGTATCGGCAACGAACGCAAAGCCGCCTGCAGCCTCGATATGCTGGAGCGTCCAGTTTGTGTAGGCGTCGATATCAGAGGCAAAGCGGAACAGTGCGCCGGGCCTTAAAACGCGTTTCATCTTCTCAAGATTTGCAGTGCTGACAAAGCGGCGCTTGTGGTGGCGGCTTTTGTGCCATGGATCAGGGTAGAGAAGGTCCATGCCTGCTATGGATTGATCCGGCAGCCAGTCGAGCAGCAGGGCGGCATCCTCGTCAAACAGGCGTAAATTGTGCAATGGGTCGCGATTGAGCGCGGCAACCATTTTGGCCATGCCGTTGACGAACGGTTCGACGCCGATAAAGCCGGTATTTGGAAACCGCGCAGCCTCATGCAACAGATGCTCGCCGCCGCCAAAGCCAACTTCGAGCCGGACGTTGTCCACTGGTGCTGCAAACAATTGGCGCAGATCCTGAGGCGGGTTGACTGTCAGGTCAAGCCGCAGCCCGGGAAGCATGGTCTCCAGCAGATTGGCTTGCAAAGACCGCAATGGCTTGCCGTGGCGGCGACCGAAGAACGATCCGCCGCCGCGACGCTTGTGCGGTGCGTCTTCAGACAGGACCTAAGCCCCGACGGCCTTTTTGAGGGCCGGTGCAAGGTCTGTCTTCTCCCATGAGAACGAACCGTCACGCCCCGGCTTGCGGCCGAAATGGCCATAAGATGCAGTGCGCGCATAGATTGGCTTGTTGAGATCAAGATGCTTGCGGATGCCGCGCGGCGTCAGGTCCATTACGGTGCGCAGCGCCTCTTCAAGCTTGGCCTCATCGACTTTGCCTGTGTCGTGCAGATCGACGTAGACCGAAAGCGGCTCGGCAACGCCGATGGCGTACGAAAGCTGGATGGTGCACTTGTCTGCAAGCTTGGCAGCAACAACATTCTTGGCAAGATAGCGCGCGGCATAGGCGGCCGAACGGTCAACCTTGGTAGTGTCCTTGCCGGAGAATGCGCCGCCGCCATGCGGAGCTGCGCCGCCGTAGGTGTCAACGATGATCTTGCGGCCGGTCAGGCCGGCATCGCCATCCGGTCCGCCGATGACGAACGCACCGGTCGGGTTGATGTACCACACGCAGTCTTTGGAAATCTCGATGCCGGAAAGTGCTTCGCGGATGTAGGGCTCGACGACCTTGCGCACCTTTTTGGAATCCCAGCTGGCGTCCATATGCTGTGTCGAAAGCACGATGGACGTCACTTCCGAAGGCTTTCCGCCGACATAATGCACGGTAACCTGGCTTTTGGCATCCGGACCAAGCTTGCCAGCCTCGCCTTCGCCCTTGTGGCGGGCGGCGGCGAGAAGTTCGAGAATCTTGTGGCTGTAGTAGATCGGGGCCGGCATGAGGTCTGCCGTCTCGTTGCAGGCATAGCCGAACATGATGCCTTGGTCGCCAGCGCCTTCAGACCCTTGTTTGTCGGCAGCGTTGTCAACGCCCTGCGCAATGTGTGCGGACTGGAAGTGCAGCAGCACGTCGATCTTGGCGGTCTTCCAGTGGAAGCCGTCCTGCTCATAGCCGATGTCGCGGATTGCCTTGCGCGCCGCCGCCTTGAACTTGACCGGATTGATGATGTCGTGGCCGTTCTTGTCTTTCTTGATCAGGGACGGCGGCACGCGCACTTCACCGGCAATGACCACGCGGTTGGTGGTTGCCAGTGTCTCGCAGGCGATGCGGACAGTCCAGGGATCAACGCCGGTCTTCTTGGCCTCGCGGTATACCAGATCAACGATTTCATCTGAAATCCGGTCACAAACCTTGTCGGGATGACCTTCCGAAACAGATTCACTGGTAAAAACGTAGTTTGCTCGCGCCATAGGAAAACCCTGCCAGAAAAAAGCGCGCATCAGGCGCGCCACGTGAATGACGCGCCTGTTAGACGATGAAGCTCCGGTGGTCAAGCCAAACGGAAGTGGCGTTTTTGAGCAGTTTCAGTCAGACTTCAGGCGTCTCGCCGAGCGATTTCACCAAGTCGATGATCTTCCGGCGAACCTTCGGATCAGCAATCTTGACGAATGCACGGTTGAGCTGAAGCCCTTCTGAACTGTTCAAAAAATCCACGACATAGGCAGTTGAGTTTTCCTCGGCCAAGCCGCGGATAACCTGACCGTTTTCGCCGGGGGCATCTTCAAAGAAAAATGAAACCGGAACGTTCAGCACGGTTGCAATCGCCTGCAGGCGGCTTGCCCCGACGCGGTTCGCGCCCTTTTCATATTTCTGGATTTGCTGGAATGTGATGCCAAGCGCCTCACCGAGTTTTTCCTGGCTCATTCCAAGCATATTGCGCCGCAAGCGAACGCGGCTACCGACATGCACGTCTATCGGGTTTGGCTTCTTCTTGTTTTCAATCATTTTTTTTACTTCGACCGTCATCACGGTTCACTTCTTGTTTTGCAGCCTGAGAGCTGCGGGTTTTGCTTTTTTTCTGATTGTCTTGCGCAGCCCTTGCGCGTCCCTCGATCTGTGTTCTGGTTTTTGTGATACGACCGATGACTACATTGTGAACCGTCGGCGCAAATTAGTCAAACCACAGATAGCAAGCAGGGTTGCAAACAAACCAAACATTATGCGCGCACCGTGAGCATCGTAAAGCGTGGGTTTCGTCCTTTCCGGGAGCGGCATGTCGAGCACCGAAATTGCGTTCAGTGCCAATGCCCCTGTGACCCTTCCGTAACCGTCGATGAACCCGGAAATTCCATTGTTTGCCGCGCGGACAACCGGCACACCGGACTCGACGGCGCGGATTTGGGCAAGCCGCAAATGCTGGTAGGGGCCCGGCGTTGCCCCATACCAGGCGTCATTGGTGATGTTGACGGCAATACCGGCACGATTTGAGGTGCTGAGCGCGCCCGGAAAGATGATTTCATAGCAGATCTGCGGCAGTATTTCCGGCAACCCTGACAGCTTGAGGCGACGAACACTGGCACCTGCTGAAAACCCGCCGGGTGTGGACACCAACTGGCGAAGACCGAATGAGCCAAGCAAATCCTCGAGCGGAAGATACTCGCCGAACGGCACCAGATGCACCTTGTCGGCGGCATCAATCACCTCGCCCTTGTCGTTGATTGCCAGCATGCTGTTGTAGTATCGCACAACTTCGCCTTCATTGCGGTCACCTTCCTGCCGCACGGCCCCGGCAAGCAAAGTCTGGCCCTCAGTCAAGGTCTCGCCCAGCGCCGCCAGCGCATCAGGCCGCTCGGTAATGAGAAACGGCACGGCTGTCTCAGGCCAGACAATCAACACAGGTTTGGGATTGTCGGCCTCCGGCGCTTGTGCGGTCATTTTGAGATAGTCAGCGAATATGCGGTCCCGCACAGAATTGTCCCATTTTTCAGATTGGGACACAGAAGGCTGGACAAGACGGACGATCGGACCTGTTGCAGCGTCCATTGCAGGCGCGTTGTCGAGCCGCTGATAGCCGAACAGGAACTGGCCTCCAACCAGCAACAGCGCCAACAGGGGCCCGATCAACTTCCATCGTGACATCCCCGCTGCACCCGGCAACGCAAATGCCAGAACAGCCAGCGCGTTCATGCCGGTTATGCCGAACACCGATGTGGACTGCATGAGAACCGGCGAGGGCATGATCGTCAGGCCAAGGCTGTTCCATGGAAAACCCGTGAACAACACGCTGCGCAGCCATTCGCCGATGCCAAAGCCGAGAGCGAGTGCCGCAGCTGCTACTATGCCGCGTCCCCAGACCGATCGTGCCAGCATGGCGGAGCAGGCAAAAAAGAAAGCCAAGCCTGCGGGCAAACCAAAAATCGCCAGCGGCAGCGCCCAAGCGAACTCCCAACTTTCAGCAATGACAGCGTTGCCCAGCCACCACAGTCCGGCGACGAAATAGCCAAAGCCGAAAAACCATCCGATAACCGCTGCGGGGTAGAGCCGCAGGGCGCCGCGTGCGTTCGGCCCCGGAACGGCGCCTTCAATCAGCCACAGCAGAACCGGAAAGGAAACAAATCCGACTGCGAAAAAATTGAACGGCGGCAGTGCCAGCGTCAAAAGCGCTCCGGCAAACAGCGCAAGCATGTTGCGCTTGAAGCCCCACAGCAGAATGATCTCTCCGGCAATCCTGTCCAGCATATCCAGAGCGTCCCCATTGCCATGCCGAAAACCAGCGTAACGCGAATCAACGGACAAACGTTTATCAGGAGGCGGCGGCTTACAAAAACATCATTCGGCAATGCGGGTGATCTGAACCTTGCGGATACGGCGGTTGCCGGCTTCAAGCACCTTGAACTCAAAGCCCGGAACCGCGACGCATGTTTCGCCCTTGAGCGGATGGTGTCCAAGCTCGGCGATGATAAGGCCCGCAATCGTGTCGACATCTTCGCCATGCTTGCCGACAACAAACTCCGCACCGACCGCTTGAGAGACATCATCCAAATCCGCGCCACCATCAACGACAAACACTCCCGGTGACTGTTCGGCAATCGGAATGACGGCGTCGTCATGTTCATCCTCTATGTCGCCGACAACCAGTTCGACAACATCTTCGAGCGAGACCAGCCCGTCCGTACCGCCATACTCGTCGATCACCAGTGCCATTTGCGTGCGCGATGCGCGCATGCGCTGCATCAATTCGCCGGCAAGCATCGAGTGCGGCACAAACAAAACGTCGCGCAGCAGCTTCAGCTCGGCAATGGTCTTGTCAAGATCAACACGGGCCAGATCCAGCGGCACTGGTTCTGGCAGCTTGCGCGCGCCTGCCCTTGGTTTGGTTGGCTTGCGGGTGCGGGCGGAGCGGGTGATGTAACCAAGCACATCGCGGATGTGGACCATGCCCTTCGGGTCATCAAGATCGCCGGCATAGACCGGCATGCGCGAGTGGCCAGAACTTTCAAACAGCTCCAGTAGCTCGGCCAACGTCGTATCAACGTCAACGCCAAGCACATCCGCGCGCGGGATCATGACGTCTTCGACGCGGACTTCCCTGAACCCGAGGATATTGGATAGCATTTCGCGCTCGCCTGCCGAAAAGCCGGAAACGCCAGTCTCGTTCTCGTCGGCCAGCACATCAGCGAGATCGTCGCGCAAATCAGACGCGGACTTGCCGCGAAAGCGCTGGGCTAGCCATGACAGGACCGTGCGCCGCTCTTGTTCGGGACGGGGACTTCGGGCCGGGGCGTCGCCATTGTCGCTGGATTGCCTGGCGGCAGGTTTGCTATCCGTTGCGGACACGGTTTTGGATTGGATGTCAGACATTGTCATCGTCAGATACAGCATAGGGGTCCGGTATTGCAAGGCGCGAGAGGATGCGGCGCTCAAGCGCTTCCATCTCTTCGGCCTCTTCGTCAGTCCCGTGATCGTGGCCGAACAGATGCAAGAGGCCGTGCGCCACCAGATGGCTCAAATGGTTCTCAAATGGCTTGCGTTCAGCTTGCGCCTCAAGGACAACCGTCTCGTAGGCGAACACGATGTCGCCAAGCAACGATCCAGGTTTCATGCCCGGTTTGAGGGCAAGCGACGGGAACGACAGCACGTTGGTCGGCTTGTCCTTGCCGCGCCACTCGGCGTTGACGCCTTGGATCGTTGCGTCATCGGTGAACAGCAGGCTGACCTCGGACGGGTGTTCCGGCGACAAGCCGAGTTCGGCCTCAACGGCGCAAAATACTGACTCGACAAGGGCTTCGAGTGCCAATTCGCCCGGCCAGTTTCCACCTTCAATGGAAGACACTGCCGTCAATATGGCCGGAATGTTCAAGGCCTCGTCATGCCTTGGCTGTGCCCTGCAGCGCGGCGTTGCGCCGTGCGACACGCTCTTCCGTTGCCCGATCATAAGCACCGACGATTTCCGCGACCAGCGGATGGCGCACGACGTCTTTTTGCGTGAAGCGCACATCCACGATGCCTGGCACGCCGTGCAGCAGCTCCAGCGCTTCAACCAGACCTGATTTCTGGCCTGGCGGCAAATCGACCTGACTTGGATCACCGGTGACAATCATGCGGGCATTCTCGCCAAGGCGGGTCAGGAACATTTTCATCTGCATCGAAGTGGTATTCTGCGCTTCGTCCAGAATGATTGCGGCATGGGCCAAGGTGCGGCCGCGCATGAAGGCGAGCGGGGCAATTTCGATGACGCCCGCCTGAATGGCACGTTCGACCTTGTCACCGGCCATCATGTCGTAAAGTGCGTCATACAGCGGGCGAAGGTAGGGGTCCACCTTTTCCTTCATGTCGCCGGGCAGGAAGCCGAGCCTTTCGCCCGCTTCCACCGCAGGACGGGACAGGATGATGCGTTCCACCGCGCCGCGCTCAAGAAGCATGGCTGCATGGGCAACCGCCAGATACGTCTTTCCCGTGCCAGCCGGGCCGACACCGAACACCAGTTCAGACCGTTCCAGCGCGCGCATATACTGGTCTTGCGTTGGCGTGCGGGCGTGAATGGTGCGTTTGCGGGTTGATATCTGGGCAGTGGACATGCGTGATTTTGTCTCCAGTGTCGGCAACATCGGCTGATTGTCCGCATCAAGC
>JANMQE010000182.1:0-1585 GCA_031370195.1 Phyllobacteriaceae bacterium | reverse complement strand
GCTTGATTCGGCGGGCATGCGGAACTACGTTCCGCCCCGCTTCGCCGCCCCCCATGCGGCTGCTATCCAAGGTTAGGGGTCATAGCTCAGTTGGGAGAGCGCTTGAATGGCATTCAAGAGGTCGGCGGTTCGATTCCGCCTGGCTCCACCATCCAAAATCCAGTCAGAATGAGATGTTGGCCAAATGCCGCCTCGATGTGCCGGGGCGATTTTGTATGGGCATTGACCTGCCACTGAAGATTTCCTCCGAAAGGATTTAGAGTCCGGCCTCTGGAAGGAGACGGACGATGAAGCGGAAACGGTTTACGGAAGAGCAGATCATTGGGGTTCTGCGCGAGCACGAAGCAGGTGCGAAGGCAGGCGATCTGGCGAGGAGGCACGGCATCTCGGAAGCCACGCTCTACAACTGGAAAGCCAAGTTCGGCGGCATGGATGTGTCCGATGCCAGGAAGCTGCGGGCTCTCGAGGAAGAGAATGGCAAGCTGAAGCGGCTGTTGGCCGATGCCATGCTGGATGTCTCGGCGCTGCGGGAACTTCTGGGAAAAAAATGGTAAGGCCCGCCGCCAAGCGCGAGGCTGTCGCCTGTCTGAGAGACCAGTTCCAGATGAGCGAGCGCCGGGCCTGTTCGGTGATCGATGCTGACCGCAAGATGATCCGCTACCGGTCACGGCGGCCGCCCGAGACCAAGCTGCGGACCAGGTTACGCGAACTTGCCAATGAGCGCCGGCGGTTCGGCTACCGGCGCCTGTTCATCATGCTCAGGCGGGAAGGCGAGCCATCCGGCATCAATCGCATCTACCGGCTTTACCGGGAGGAAGGTCTTGGTGTGCGGCGGCGCAAGTCGAGACGGCGTGCCACGGGCCTGCGCGCGCCGATCCCGGTTGCGGCAAAGCCCAACGCCCGCTGGTCGCTCGACTTCGTGCACGATCAGATGGCCCATGGCCGGAGGTTCCGGGTCTTGAACATCACCGATGACGTGACCCATGAATGCCTGGGTGCAATTCCCGACACGTCGATCTCCGGCCACCGGGTGGCGCGGGAATTGACCGCCATCATCGCCAAGAGAGGAAAGCCCGGAATGATCGTATCCGACAATGGAACCGAGCTCACGTCGAATGCCATCTTCGCATGGACCAAGGACCACGCCGTTGACTGGCATTACATCGCCCTCGGCAAACCGACACAGAATGCCTTTGTCGAGAGCTTCAACGGCAAGATGCGCGACGAGCTTCTGAACGAAACGCTGTTCTTCAGCATCGATCATGCAAGGCAGGCCGTCGCCGAATGGGTGGATGACTACAACACGACAAGGCCACACTCGGCTCTGGCCTATCAGACACCGGCGGCCTTCGCCGCCAAACTCGCCGCAACAGGCCTACACGCTGCGCTCACTGACGGCTCCGCGTTCCGGCCTGTTGCTCCACCCGCCCATAAGGGCATACAACCGCCGGAGACTCTAAAAGCTGCTGGATGAAACTTCGGTGGCAGGTCACTACAAATACAAAGATGAGAATGGCAGGAGTTATCGCCTAAGCGATCTTACTGGTAGCGGAACCAGAAATGGCGAAAGCGGGAAGCCGTGGGG
>JANMQE010000175.1:0-3743 GCA_031370195.1 Phyllobacteriaceae bacterium | reverse complement strand
TGCGCGGCATCGGCACATGGGCGTAGGATTCGCGCCGCCCATTGCCGGTGGGTTGAACGCCCATCAGCCGGGCGTTCTGCCGGTCCTGCATGTAACCGACCAGAATGCCGTCCTCGATCAGCGTCGTGCAGTTGGTCGGCGTGCCTTCATCGTCGATTGTAAGCGACCCGCGCCGCTCGGAAATCGTGCCATCGTCCACGATGGTCACGCCCTTGGCCGCGACCTGCTGACCCATCAGCCCGGCAAATGCCGAGGTTTTCTTGCGGTTGAAATCGCCCTCAAGCCCGTGCCCGACAGCTTCATGCAGCATCACGCCCGGCCAGCCGCTGCCGAGCACGATGTCGAATGTGCCAGCCGGGGCACGGATGGCCTCAAGATTGACCAGCGCCTGACGCAGCGCCTCATCCGCGCCATAGCGCCAGGAATCCGCCGTGATGAACTCGCCAAACCCGCGCCGCCCGCCAGCGCCGTAGGAGCCGCTCTCCTGCCGGTCGCCTTCGCCGACAACCACCGAGATCGATATGCGCACCAGCGGACGCACATCGCTGACCAGATGGCCATCCGCCCGCAAAATCTCGACAATCTGGTGCGACGCGCCAAGCGAGATCGAAACCTGCCGCACCTTCGGGTCCTTGCCGCGCAGATAGGCGTCAATTTCCTGCAGCAGCTTCACTTTTGTTTCAAATGACGGCCCGTCCAGCGGGTTTTCCTCGCCATAAAGCCTGACATTCGTGCGTTGCGGTGCAGCCGAATAGGTCCCGTTGTAACCGCTCTGCACAGCCCGCACGGCATCCGAAGCCCGCTTCAACGCCGCAACCGACATCTCGCCCGAATGCGCATAACCCACCGCCTCGCCCGCCACGGCGCGCAGGCCAAAACCCTTGTCCTCATTGTAAGACGCGCCCTTCAGCCGGCCATTGTCAAACACCAGCCCCTCGCTCTGGCTATGCTCCATGAACAACTCGCCATCGTCGGCCCGGTCAAGCGCCGTGGCGAGCATCGCCCGCAGATCATCGGTGGAGGCATCGAATTGGTCGGAGAGGCGGGCGGTCATGGCAATGTCCTTGATGTAAAACTGTTATTTATGTCCGCTGACAACAGACGGCAATGGCTTGTCAATCTCAGCAGCCCCAATTCCGTGCCGTGTCACTTGCGACTCCGCCAACCCCAGTGCTGCCCCTCATCCAGCGCTCCACGCCACTGCCGGGGCGAGCCACGGGTCTTGCCGTCTTTCGGGCCCCCGCAAACGGCGGGGCGACGGGGAGTGCTACTTTGCATATTGAGCGTCCTTCTCCCCGCGGTTTGGGGGGCGAAGGTGCCCAACGGGCGGATGAGGGGCAGCGCCAAGGGCGAAGGAAGTTTGCAGTTTCTATAACACAATCCACCGGGCAATTGTTGGAAACGAAAACCGTACCCCCGCATCAAATGTCAGTAAAATCCACCAAACCAGCATGCAAGATCAAGGCAGCGCGGCATATCCGTCGGCAAAACCCTTCAGATCAACCGGAATGCCGATGCCTTCTTCCGGCGTCTGGAACACGATGAACGTGGCCGAAGTTCCAGCCTGCAAAGTCTTGATCAGCGTGTCCTCAAGAATGACTTCGGCATAACAGCCATCCTGAAAGCAGCGCACGAAATAGGCGCGGCCCATGTCCTTGCCATCCACATTCAGCCCAAGGCCGTTTGGCAAAAGCACGCCGAGCGGCGCGAGCACGCGCAAAATCTTCGCCTTGTTGTCGGCAGTCTTCAGTACAACGACAGACAGCCCGACCTCCGGCCGGTCCTCGGCAACCACATTCTGCACCAAGGCGCATTGCTCGCTCTTCGCGCCGGCTGGCGTGTCGCACAAAATGTTCCATGCGCCGTGGCTGGAACGCAGCGTCCCGGTCTGCGCCGTCTGCGCATGCGCAAGTGACACTGTGCAAACGACCAGCGCGATAGACGCCATAAACCGTGCGATAAAAGTCTGCATAGGAAGCCTGTCCCGAATCACCACATTGAAATTGCCGCACATGCCGTAAAAAGGGAAGGGCGGGTCCGACGTTTGGCCGTCTTGCTCCTCTTGTTCGGCAAAAGCGGCGTCAGTGCGACGAAAACATCGTCTGATCGGGACATATTCTGCCAAGTGAAAATATGACGCATGGCTGGAACGCTGGCTTTCCTTGCGACGCGGCCTAGTTTGTGGTTTGACACAAATCAGTGAAGGCCGCGTCCAGCGCGGTCCAGAATCGTTTGAAATGGCGACACTGCCATTTTTGGGGAGAATTGACGTGAAGAATCCCGTTGCAGCACTGGCAGGTTCCATCGCCCTTGGCTGGTCCACGTTGGCAACCGCCGCTCAGCCGCACGCGTGGGGCACAGACCTGCAGGACGCGGCAACCGACATGATGACCAGCATCAGCTGGTTCGAGAATTATACATTGTGGTTCATCGTTCCGATCACGCTGTTTGTGGCGGGCCTGCTCGGCTATGTCGGCTGGCGCTTCTCGGAGAAAAACAATCCGGTTCCCTCCAAGACCAGCCACAACACGCTGATCGAAGTCATCTGGACTGTCGGCCCGGTCGTCATTCTGCTGTTCATTGCCGTTCCATCCTTCCAGCTTTTGACATCGCAGTTCAATCCGCCGGAAGAAGCCAAGCTCACCGTCAAGGCCACGGGCAACCAATGGTACTGGAGCTACGAGTATCAATCAGCAGAGCCCATGTCGTTTGACTCGTTGATGATCAAGGACGCCGACCGCGCCGCTGCCGGCAAAGAGGACATGAGTGCCTATCCGCGCCTCTTGGCTGTCGACAACGAGTTGATTGTCCCCTCGGGTATTGTCGTGCGCTTGATCGTCACTGGTGCGGACGTGATCCATGCCTATGCCATGCCGGCTTTTGGCATCAAGATTGACGCCATGCCCGGTCGCCTCAACGAAACCTGGTTCAAGGCGGAAAAAGAGGGACTCTATTACGGTCAGTGCTCGGAAATTTGCGGCAAGGACCACGCCTTCATGCCGATCGCGGTGCGCGTCGTCAGCCAGGCCAAGTACGACACATGGGCCTCACAGGCCAAGACCGATCTGAACGGCGCCAACAAGGCGCTGCTGGCTTCCATCGAAGCCGAAAAGCCGATCAAAGTTGCCGGCAATTGACCGCCGCGTTTAACAGATACATGAATGAGGAGTGAGGCACATGGCCAGCGGATACCAAGTCCACGGTGAAACCAGCGATCATGCCCATGATCACCCGCAACTCTCGTTTGTCCGTCGTTGGCTGTTTTCAACCAACCACAAGGACATCGGCACGCTCTACCTGATCTTCGCGATCATCTCCGGCATTTTCGGCGGCTTCCTGTCCGTCATGATGCGGTGGGAATTGGCAGAACCGGGCATCCAGATTTTCCACGGCCTTGCCGCCATGGTCTACGGCGTCGAAGGTGACGCCGCCATCGACGCGGGCAAGCACATGTACAACGTGTTCACCACCGGCCACGGCCTGATCATGATTTTCTTCATGGTCATGCCCGCCCTCATCGGCGGCTTTGCCAACTGGATGGTGCCGATCATGATCGGCGCGCCGGACATGGCGTTCCCGCGCATGAACAACATCTCTTTCTGGCTGCTGCCACCCGCCATCCTCCTCCTCACGCTCTCCATGTTCGTGGAAGGCCCGACCGGTGCCATGGGTGCAGGCGGCGGCTGGACGATTTACCCGCCACTCTCCACATCCGGCCAGCCGGGTCCAGCCATGGATCTGGC
>JANMQE010000167.1:0-1715 GCA_031370195.1 Phyllobacteriaceae bacterium | reverse complement strand
AGGCTGGCCGCGTTCCTGTTTTGGCAGGCTCGCGGCTTTGCTGTTTTTGGGGTCGGGTTTTCGTCTTTCGGGCACTTTTGCTGCCAGTATGGGCGCAGCTTTTGGGTGGGTTGGTCTGGGTTTTTATTTGTTGAAATATTGACAATCAAGATGCAAAGTATATTGATTGCAAATGAAATTTCGTTGGAATCCAGAAAAGAGCGAACATCTTCGGATGGTGCGCGGAATCTCGTTTGAAGAGGTTTATGAGGCGATTCAGGACGGCTTTCTTGTCAAGGATGAGCCACACCCTGATCACGAGCGTTACCCGCATCAGCGGATTTTCACCGTCATCCTCAATGGCTATGCCTGTATCGTGCCTTATGTGACTGACAACGAAACAATTTTCCTGAAGACCATTTTTCAAAGCAGGAAAGCCAACAAGCAATATGCCGGAGTCAAAAAAGATGGGCAAAGCAAAGCGAACTGACCAATTTCTCGACGATGAGGAACGCGATCTGATTGAAAGCTATGAAGCGGCGATAGATGACGGAAGAGTTGTCATGCCGAGTGTGGAAGTGCAGCTGGAAACAGCCGCGAAATGGCAGGCCATTGCGCGTGAAGCGTCGGAGCGAAAGCCACTTACGCTGCGCATTCAATCAGGCGATATCAGCCGTTTGAAATCCATAGCGATGCGCAAGGGGTTGCCTTACCAGACGCTGGTTGCTTCTGTGCTGCACCAGTATGCCAACGGCGATCTGATCGAGCGGCCGCTGAATTTTAAACCGGCGGCTGAGTGATCAAACCAGCGGCGTCTGCATCATTTGCAGGTGCAGGATGTTGCCTGTCCACGGGTTTGCGTCGCAGACGGCTTCGTTGAGTTCGACGCCGAGGCCCGGTTCCTTGGACGGGATGATGTGGCCGTCCTGCCATTCGATTTTCTTGTGCAGGAGTTCGCCGTGGAAGCCGTCGAAGGTTTTGATGGCTTCGATGATCAGGAAATTCGGCAGTGTGACGGCAAGCTGGATGTTGGCGGCTGCGACGATGGGGCCGCAGTAGCAGTGCGGGGCCACTTGAATGTGGTACGCCTCGGCCATGGCGGCGATTTTCTTGGTTTCGAGGATGCCTCCGGAGCGGCCAAGGTCCGGCTGGAGTATGGAGGCGGCGCGGTGTTCGATGACGCGGGCGAATTCCCATTTGGTGCACAGCCGCTCGCCTGTGGCGACGGGGATTGACGTGAAGCGGGCAACTTCGGCCATGACTTCGGGCATGTCCGGCGGGACGGGTTCTTCAAACCAGAGCGGATCATAAGGCTCGATGGCGCGGGCCATGCGCTTGGCACCGGAGGCGGTGAACTGGCCGTGCGTGCCGAAGAGGATGTCGCATTTCGTGCCGACCGCCTCGCGGATGGCTTTGACCATCCGGGTGGACAGGTCGATGTCGATGAGGCGCGGCTGGTGGCCGTCGAAGGCGGTGTAGGGGCCTGCGGGGTCGAGTTTGACGGCGGTGAAGCCTTGGCGCACGTATTCCAGCGCGCAGGCCGCGGCCATGTCCGGATTGTTGTAGACGTTGTTGTCCTTGTCCTCGGCTTCATCGGGATAGACCGAACCGGTCATCGGGTAGAGATAGGTGTAGGAGCGCAGCGTCTCGTGCACGCGCCCGCCGAGAAGCATGTAGACCGGCTTGTTGGCCTCTTTCCCGATGATGTCCCAACAGGCCATTTCGAGCGCCGAGAC
>JANMQE010000154.1:0-1782 GCA_031370195.1 Phyllobacteriaceae bacterium | reverse complement strand
GCCGTATTTGTTGCGGATGAACTCCAACAGCAAGCGAAAGGTATCGCGGTAACTGGCGATGGTCTGCGGACTGACTCGCTTCTGATTACAGAGATATTCCACAAAGAATTGTTGTAGCAAAGGGCCGATTGAGTGGGTGTCCTGTTTCATGCCGCCCTCCTTTCTGCCCCGTAGTTTTCAAAGAGCCGCGCCGCCGCGCCGAGCAATTCCGGCGTGGCCGACAGATACCAGAAGCTGGCAGCCAGATCGACGTGACCCAGATAAACCGAGAGTTGCGGCAACAGCGCGCGCACGTCGGCCCCCGCTTCATACCACTGCCGGAGCCGATTAACGGCGAAGGTGTGGCGGAACGAATGCAGCGTGGGACGCCTTTGTCCCGGACGCGGCCGGAAGTCGAGTTGGTGGGCCAGACAGCGGAAGGCGTAACGCAAGTTGAAGAGATCCATGGGCCCGCCCTGCTCCGAAACGAAGAAGCTTTCCGAGAGCGCGTCGTAATTCATCTCGCCACGTAATTGGACGTAACGCCGCAAGTGCTCGATGGCGGTGGGATGCAACGGCACCCATCGCGTTTTCTGAAACTTGGTTTGTCGGATGAGTAAGCGCGGAGGCTCTTCCTCCAACTGAACATCCGAGATCAATAATTTGGTGGCTTCACTCGGTCGCAGCCCGGTCGCAGCCAATAAACCAAAGAGCGCCTGGTGCGTATGAGGTCGCAACGAACCGCGCGGCCCCATCCGCGCCGCCTCCGTCAGTAGGAGGCTAATTTCCACCGCAGAGAAAAGATAGGGTTGCGGACGGCGTGGCGCGGGCAGCAAATGTTTGTCGGGAATTTCGGTGTCCGGCAGGCTCGCTTTGAGATGGGCCAGGAAACCGCGTGCCATCCCAAGGCGTGCCGCTTGTCCGGCAGCACCGCAAGTCGCGGAAGTGCTGCAAGCCCAGTCCACCGCCAGTTGGGCGCGCAGCGCATTGCCCTCGCCATGCTTTTCCACGTAGGACACGAAATCCTGCAACAGCCGCCGACAGGCGCGGGTAGAAACGCCCAAGGCTTCGCGCAAAGCGAGATAGGCGTCGAGTCGGGTAGACAGATTGAGTTCTTTCATTGCGCACCTCCCGGCCAGGGCAAGGCCACTTGAGCCAGCGCTGCCAGATCGAGCTTGGCGTAAATGCCGGTGGTTTGCAGTTGTTGATGACCGAGTACATCGGCGACCTCTTTAAAACTCGCGCCGCGATTGACCATCTGCGTCGCGGCGGTATGTCGCAACAGATGCGCGCCGCCGGACTGACGTTTGACGCCGACCCGTGCCATGAGCCGTTTCACGGTTACGGAGATTACGGAATGTGATGACAGCGGACGAAAGGGAGGCAGCACCGTCAGAAATAACGCGCGCTCGGTGGAGGGCGGACGGCCGTGTTGGAGATAGGACAAGAGCGCTTCACCCACATCCTGAGGCAAAGGCAGCAGGCGTTGGCAGTGAGTTTTGCTGGCGCGTACCAGCAAGCTCCCCTGAATCCAGTCCAGGTCTTTCAATTGCAACTGGGCCACTTCTTTGGCACGCAATCCGAGACGTGCCAGCAGCAGGAGAATGGCGTAGTTGCGTTTGCCCACGGCGGTCTCAGACGAGCAGGAAGCCAACAGTTGCTGGGTCTCCGTGTCATTCAACCGTTGTGGCAACGCCGACTGCGACCATTGACGCATAGGCGGTATCGCGAGTTCCAAGCCCGCTGAGAGTTGGCCTTGCGCCACGAGGAACCGCAGGAAAGACCGTAGCGCGGTCGCCGGTC
>JANMQE010000055.1:0-4754 GCA_031370195.1 Phyllobacteriaceae bacterium | reverse complement strand
GGATTTGCATGGCTGCGCTTTCAGACACGTGTGGCTGCGCGCCGCGCTGGCGCGGCGGCCCAACGGGAGGACAGGAGAATGAAGCGGTTCGCAAACGTCACGAAAGCCGGGCGCGGTTTGCTTTGGCGTATATCCGGATCGCATCAGGTCGGGCGCTTCAAGAAATAAGTCAGCGCCATGGCGACGCAGTGGCGCAATTCTTCGACTGGCAGTGGTTGCTGCGGGTCGATGATGATTGTCCGATTGCCCTCGAACACCAGTTTTTGGCCATAAGTTTCGCGGAAATGCTCCACCAAACCGGTGTGGCAAATGAAATTCACGGACAGTTTGCCATCGCGGCGCGGTGCGATGCGGACGGAACTGCCGATGCACTTTTGCAGAGGGGTGAAGCTTGGCTCGCCCCATTTCAGGCTTTCGGCAAGCGGGCCGATGGCGGCGTTTGACGTTGCAACGTTAAGGATCAG
The DNA here is from genome assembly GCA_031370195.1 of Phyllobacteriaceae bacterium. Lineage (GTDB taxonomy): Bacteria > Pseudomonadota > Alphaproteobacteria > Rhizobiales > Rhizobiaceae > JANMEX01. Next base: position 4,290 of record JANMQE010000055.1, on the reverse strand, counting down.
TGCACGCAAAGGCGCAAGCTTCGAGCGGAGCGGCTCGGCCATTCCTTCGAGATCTCCCAAGCCTTCAGCCACGCTTGGCCCTCGCCTTCATCAGCGGTTCGCGGCAGTGGCAGCCTTCGACATGATCATTGACCAAGCCCATCGCTTGCATGAAGGCATAGCAGGTTGTCGGGCCGACGAAGGTCCAGCCACGCTTCTTCAAATCCTTGGAAAGGCGGATGGAAGCCGCAGTGGTCGGCGCGGCGATCAGCGAACGGTAGTCATGGCGGTCCGGCAACTCATGCGCGGGCGGCTCATGGCTCCAGAAATAGGCAGACAGGGAGCCGAACTCAGCCTTCAACTCAATGGCGCGATTGGCGTTGTTGATGGTCGATGCGATCTTGCCGCGATGGCGGACAATGCCTGCATCGGCCAGCAGCCGGGCGATATCATCGTCGTCGAACTTGGCGACCTTGTTGAAATCAAACCCGGCGAAGGCGGCGCGGAAGTTCTCGCGTTTGCGCAGGATTGTCAGCCAGGACAGTCCGGACTGGAAGCCTTCGAGGCAGATTTTCTCGAAAAGCCGCGTGTCTTCGGTAACCGGCTTGCCCCATTCGGCATCGTGGTATTTCTGGTAGAACGGATCGTCACCCGGCCACCAGCAGCGGACCGTTCCGTCTTCGCCTTGCCGCAATCCTTCCGCCAAAGTCATGGCCTGTCCTTATCTTTGTCTTAACCACGCGCCGCAACCGGGCGGTAACCACACCAAATGGTTTACGCCAGGATTTGCCCTTTATGAAATTTGATTCACCATTTGTCGCCGGTTATTGCGCATGCTCCTGACACGAGGCGGCATGACCATGATTGCCGCCCGCTTTGCGGCGATGTGTGCGAGGTTTGCCTTATGAAAAAAATATCCAGCCTTTTGCTTGCGGTGCTGTCAGCATCGATAGCTTTGCCTGAAGCGGTGTTCGCCAAGGATCGCTATGGCGAGCCGTCCGCGATCATTGTCTCGCCCGACCTTTCCGCGCCTTGGGTGATGCAGCTTCAGCGCACGCCGGTGCGCAAGATCAAACGCTCTCTGGCCGCTCCCGTCGCCAGCCAGCAGGTGATTGTGATTGGCAAGGACATCCGCCAAGTCAAACGCGTGCAGCGCACCGTGCCGCAGCCGGTCTACAACAGCGGCGTTGTGCGCATCGACAACAACGGCATGATCCAGCCGCAGCAAGTGGCTTACGCCAAACCCAAAAATGTTAAGGTTCGCGAGATTGATCCGATGTTCCTGCCGCAGGAAGTTGCCTACGACGGGGCACAAAAAGCCGGGACGATTGTGATCGATTCCGACGCGAAGTTTCTTTATCTTGTCGGCCAAGGTGGAACGGCGCGGCGCTACGGTGTGGGCGTCGGCAAAGAAGGCTTCACCTGGCGCGGGACGCAGAAGATTTCCAACAAGAAGGAATGGCCGGACTGGACGCCGCCCGCAGAGATGATCCAGCGCGTGCGCGAAAAGGAAGGCCGGATTTTGCCCGTGCATATGGAAGGCGGGCCGGACAATCCGCTCGGCGCCCGCGCGATGTATCTGGGCAGCACGCTTTACCGCATTCACGGCACCAACCAGCCTTGGACCATCGGCCACAATGTCTCCTCCGGCTGCATCCGCATGCGCAATGAGGATGTGGTTGATCTTTATGAGCGGGTGAGTGTCGGCACCACGGTGGTGGTCCAGTAGAGACAAGCTCAGGCGGCGCGGGGCTGCCAACGGCATCCGCCTTCGCCAAGGCTACGGCGCGATGGGTCGGGTTCCGGATTTAAGTCAAGTCCGGGTCGTCGGGACAAGCCCGGTCCTCGGCCATTGTGCCGTGGATGACGAAATGTGTGGATTTTGTAATAATTACAATCGCTTGCGAGCGCCAAGACTGACGCGTCAAGATCGGGGACAGTTGCCGTTCAGAGTCCACTGTCCCCGGGTTTCCACCTGAACGCTTCGACGGCGAAATAGTGGACGTCTTTCAGTATGGAATCGACGGGGTGGATGTCCTTTCGCCGGTAGCCCGGCGGTGGTCCGGGACGAAAAGGGCTGATGCGGGTTGGTTTGTAAGGGGCTTTGGATGAAAGGATTTGGTCCCGGCGCGCGCGCCATCTGGCGAGGCGGCGGGCTTGGCGCGGGAGGTCGTTCAGCGCGTGGCGCATGGCGCGCAGGCGGTTGAAGAGGAGGGTTGCGTTGATGGGTTGCGCGGCGAGTGTGGCCTGATGGTAGGCCTCAGCCGCATTGAACGGCAGGACTTCCTGCATCGAGCCGGCGTTCAGCTCATTTTCCCAAGCCTCTTGTTCGAAATGTTTGAGCGGGTCGATGAGTTGGAACGACGGCGTGTGCGAGCCGGTGCGAGAGGCGAAGGATGCGAGGCCTGCCGGGAGCGGGCGTGAAGGGCGGAATTTGATGACGATTCCCCGCGCGGCGATGACGATCAGGCGGCGGATGGCGGATTCAGCCGGGCGCAGGATGAGCAGGATGGCGGCGTAGAGGTGGCGCGGGAGAGTGAAGGATTGGGTGGCAGGATTGCTGCCCGGGTCGACGGAAAGGGGCCCGCTGCCAACGCCAACACTGCGCAACATCGCGAACAGCTCGGCGATGATCGCCAGAAGCAAAGCGTGGTTGCGGGTGATGGCCATTTCCCAGTTCACTGTCTGCTCGATCCCTTGTTGAACACGACGGGGATTATCGCGCAGGATTTTGAGTGGGTGGATAGATTCGCGAAATTAAGTTCGTGATTTGAATGATATCAATGGGTTGGCGGAGTTTTGCTGCGGGATAACTTTGTTGGATTGGCTGCCGTGGTCCCCTCATCCATGATGGCGGGAATAGTTCTCCGCTTTTGTAACAGAGAAAAAAATTATCGCTCCGTTCACATCAGTTTCTCCGGCTTTTCGCCGCCATAGGCCCAGTCCAGCAATTCGACCGTGTGCACCACCGGAAGGCGGGAGGCTGAGCCAATCTGGGTCATGCAGCCGATGTTGCCTGCTGCGACGATGACTGCGCCTGTGGCTTCGATGTTTTTGACCTTGCGGTCGCGCAGGGTTTTGGCGATGTCGGGCTGCATGATGTTGTAGGTGCCGGCCGAGCCGCAGCAGAGGTGGCCTTCCGCCGGTTCGCGCACGATGAAGCCTGCCTTGGTCAGCAGATCCTTGGGTTGTCTGGTGATTTTCTGGCCGTGTTGCAGCGAGCAGGCTGAGTGATAGGCGACGGAGAGGCCGGTGCGCAGGCGCGGGACGGGTAGATCAAGCGTGGCCAGATATTCGGTTATGTCCTTGGCGAGGCCGGAGATTTTCGCCGCCTTTGCCGCATAGGCCGGGTCGGCTTTCAGCATGTGGCCATAGTCTTTGATTGTGGTGCCGCAGCCCGACGTGGTGATCAGAATGGCGTCGAGCCCCTCGCCTTCGATCTCGGCAATCCACGCATCGATGTTGGCTTTGGCAAAGGCATGCGCGTCATGCTCGCGGCCCATGTGATGCACCAGCGCGCCGCAGCAGCCTTCACCTTTCGGCTTCGCAACTTCGATGCCGAAGCGGGCGAGAAGGCGCTCCGTCGTGGCATTGATGCCGGGATCGAGCACGGATTGGGCGCAGCCCGAAAGGATGGCGACGCGGCCCTTGCGCTCGGTGATCGTGATGGGCGCGGACTCGGAGAGTTGCGGTAGTGATCTTGGCGCGAGCCGGAGCATGGCACCCAAGGGCTTGAAGGCGCTGACTTTTTCCAGCCATGGCGCGAACGGGCGGCCAAGGTTCGCCAGTTTCAACGCCGTGCGGAACCGGGTCGGATAGGGCAGCACAAACGCCAACGTCTGGCGGATCAGCCGGTCAATGAGCCGGCGTTTGTAGGTGTTTTCGATGTGGGCGCGGGCGTGATCGACCAGATGCATGTAATCGACGCCGGACGGGCATGTTGTTGTGCAGGCGAGGCAGGACAGGCAGCGGTCGATGTGCGTGACAATCTCCTCGTCTGCCGCGCGGCCGTTTTCCAGCATGTCCTTGATCAGGTAAATCCGCCCGCGCGGGCTGTCGAGCTCATTGCCGAGTGTCACGTAGGTCGGGCACGTGGCCGTACAGAAACCGCAATGCACGCATTTGCGCAGAATGCTTTCGGCTTCCGCGATTTTCGGGTCAGCGAGCTGGGCGAGGGTGAAGGAGGTTTGCATGTCAGCCTCTCACCCGATCTCGTCATTCCGGGGCCGCGAAGTGGAACCCGGAATCCAGAGCGCCGCGTTTTGAAATTTGTCAGTGAAAGCAATGTGATTTTGGCCAAGATGTCCCGTG
>JANMQE010000004.1:0-7405 GCA_031370195.1 Phyllobacteriaceae bacterium | reverse complement strand
ATGCGTCTTGCCAACATGGCGGCAGTGGCCAGGAAGCGCACACTCGCCAACCTCACCGAAGAGGCCATCCGCGGTGCACTGCTGCAGGAGTTTGCGTATGCGTAAACCGCACCTGAGCAGGTGTAGCCGGTTCACCAAAGTCGATCCACACAGACAAGCCGGCTGACCCCATTGCTTGGCAGTGGTGACGCGGGAAAGGCACTCCTCGTGCACTTTTACTGTTCTTCCCAAAATTTGGGTGTTGTATCTGCGCAGCTGCAGCTTGGTGCGAATACCAACAGCAGAGTGGTGTTTCAGACAAAAACCAGTGCAGCTTCTGACAATCCGGCCCCCGTTTCGCATGTTAGCGATATGCCGGGTGGATTGGTTCCGATCAGAGCCGTCCGGTGGCAATGAAGCGTTTGTTGCCAGACATTCAGTTACCCAAAACTTGCAAATTGGAGCTTTGAAAAATGAAATACTCTGTCGCAACTCTCGTACTTGGCGCGATGCTGGCAACGACTTCACCATCACTGGCTGGCGGTGCACTGGACGCTTACATGCCAGGCGAAATCGTTGGCATGAAAATGTCCCAGGGCGTGTTCGATGCATTCTTTGCTGACAAGGAAGGCAAAACGATGCGTTCGACCGATGAGTTCATGGCTGCCTACAACAAAATGAGCCAGTCTGACAAAATGGTCGTCCGCATTGCCTGCTCCGTCATGGATGATGCTCGTTCCGGCTTCTCTGATCGCATCTCTTCACAGTGCAAGGCCGCTGGTTTCTGATCACACGCCGGTCTGACCACACTCGTCCGGCAGACGTTGGCGACAGCGCATTGTTGTCGCCAAACTGCCAGATGTGTTGTGACTAGCGGCAGTGTTGAGTTTGACTTGCTCTTGTTGGGCACCCGCGTGACATTGTCATGTGCTGGTGCCCACCTATGCTCATTCCATACAGGCTTCCAGAAGCTTTGAAAATTTCCATAATCCCAATCACGGCAATAGGCGCGACGGCTTGATAGCGTTCACACAGCTGTCATAGCGTACGCATATGATTGTAAAGTTGAGTTGTATTTTTATTCAAATCAGAACGCGAAGCATTCATTTTTAGTTGTGGTGTGAACATCGTATTTTCGTGGTCTCAACAAAGGATTATGTTGTGACCAAGAGTTTGAAATCTAACACCGACTATTTCGATAGCGTCGTCCAACAGACCAGCGATCCCTCGCAATGGAAAGGGTTGCGGATTCAGAGATCCATCGAGACTTCCAATGATGTGGTTTTCGAGAACACGACCAAAAACTCACTGACGCTGGACCACACGGGAACATCCCGTCATTTGACCAAGATGGACAGCATTATTTCCAATCGGCCAACGTGTCCGGAAGAAATATGCCAAATCCCTGCCGGGCTCAGTGCGCGGTTTGCCTGGGACATTGTCGGACCAGCCCAGCGTTCGACGATGATCGTGTTTGAGAACGATGTTTTTGAACAGTATTGCCCGGAGATTGTGACGAGTTCATTCCTTGGTGGCCACCTGCTTCCGAAAGATTACGCGTGCAACCCCGTGATGTCAGCGCTGATCCATCTGCTGGAAGGTGAACTGCATGAGACCAGCGCAAGAGGGTTGCTTTACGCGCAAACTGTCATCAGGCTTCTCGCCTTGGAAATTGCCACAAACCAATGGTCAAGAAAGCCAAAGTCCTATCGCGCCGAGGTCGCAAAGGACATGCGCGTCAAGAAGGCCGTAGATTTTATTCACGGCAACCTTTCGACCAACCTTTCCCTGCTCGATCTGGCGTCAGCATCCGGACTCAAACCGACGCGCCTGACCCAGGTTTTCAAGCAAACCACAGGAAAACGCCCGTACGAATATGTCGTTGATCTGCGGATCAAGACTGCAATTCGTTTGCTCGAGATGACTGAACTGCCGCTGTGTCATGTGGCGCTTGAAGTCGGGTTTTCTGACCAACAGCATATGACCCACGCGTTTCAACAAAGGAGTCAGCGCACACCGTCGTCGTTCAGAAAGCGATCGGGATCAACAGAACTGGCGTTCGCGTCAGGCTGAGTTTGCGGGCGATGCTCTGAGTGCGACTTTCGAGCACTCACCCCGCTTCCCTGATCTGCTCGGCCATTTCCAGATCCACGATTACCAGTTGGCTTACCCCCCTGCTCTGCCATCGTGACGCCGAACAGGCGGTTCATGCGGGCCATCGTGATGGGGTTGTGGATGATGATTACAAAGCGGGTCTCGGTCGTGCGGGCCATGATACGGTGATTGCCAAGCGGGCGATGGCTGAGGAGCATGCGGAGATTGTGCCGCAGAAGCGGGCGGCTGATCGGATTCTGTTTGGAAGACAGATCGCCGGAGGATGGAAACGCCGACTTATCGCAGACAATGAATTGAAGACGCCGGTTATCAGCTTTTATGTATCCGGAAATGCTCTCTTTCATTCAAAAGTTGTGCGCAGACACCCAAAGAGCCATCTTCTGCATTTCAAACCAACACTTTCTTGACGAACCACCTCGCCGCATCACCAAAATTAGTGATGCGGGCGTCAATGACTGCGCTATAGTGAGAGCCTGCGCGCAAGCCGCGCCCTGTTTCGTGCATGACAAGAGCAAATGAACGGGCCGCACGGCGGTCCATATGCGAGGGCAATGATTGTGAGTCTCACATTCTGGAATGCAGAACGGACGATCAACACCACGACGGTCGGCCAACAATATAATTCCCGCATTGCGCAATTGAACGACGGCTCCATGGTCGCGACATGGACCGACTTGGATAACAGTGGCACAATCCAAAAAGTCTATTTCCAAAGATATGACGCGCTCGGCAACCCGCTCGGCGGCGAAACATCGGTTTATGGCACGCTTGCGAATTATGCCAACAGCAAGATCACCTCGCTGGCCGATGGCGGCTTTGCGATTGTTGCCGTTTCGACAGCGACACTCTCGCTTGTCGTTCAAAAATTCAATGCCAATGGCACGCCGAACGGAGGCGTCATAGACAGTCTGTCTCCCCCGGATGGCGGCACCAGTTATGATATACTGTCAAAAGCAAATGGCGACATTGTGCTGACATTTGCCGCCGCCGGCGACATTTACGTGCAAACAATAACAGCAGCCGGGGCCGTAGGCGCTGCTCTGAATGTCACAAACACCGTCGGAGTAACAGAGTCAAACCCGACGATCGCGTTTGCAAACAGCCACTATTTGATTGCCTACGCTCCAAGCAGCGGCGACTACGCTAAAGTTTTTGATGCGACATTTTCGACTGGTCTGGGCACCGTCGGTGCGCTTCCGGTGAATTTTTCCCAAGTCTACGAGGACCTGAAGATAACCGCTCTTTCAACAGGGGACTTTCTACTGACGCAAACCGGCGCTCTGGTTGGCGATGACGTGGCAGGGTTAATCTACAGAAATCCAACAACCGGAACCTCAGGCTTGTTTGACGGCGGGTTGCGGTTGAATGGAACCATTGTCGGCAACCAGCAGATCGGCGATGTCGCGGCGCTGGCCAACGGCCGATTTATGATCGCCTACATTTCTGACCCGTTGGCAAACGGCAACCTAACGATCTTTGCTCAGACATACAATGCGGACGGCAGCCTCTCCGGCAGCGAGATCAGGGTTTCCGGACCCTTCACAAGCAGTTTCTCAGGAGCAAAAATTGACCTGACGGCCCTTGCAGACGGACGGGTGGCGATCACCTGGTCGCATGACACCGCAACCGCTCTGACAGACACCGCCATGCGCGTCCTCGACCCGCGCGAGGGTATCTTCGACGGCACTGCGGGCGCGGACAAGATTTTCGGCAACAATGGTGGCAACGACATTCTTTCCGGCTACGGCGGCGTGGACAATATCTTCGGTCTGCGCGGCAATGACACGATCTATGGCGGAGCTGGCAACGACGTTCTGTATGGTGATCTGGGGGATGATGAGCTCTATGGCGAGCTCGACAATGACATACTCTACGGCGGCCGCGGCGGCGATATCATTGACGGCGGCATCGGCACGGATACGACCTATTACAGCGCCTCGGCCAGTGCGATCACAGTCAACTTTCTGACGAACGTGAATTTTGGCGGCGATGCGGAGGGCGACCTGCTTTACGGCATAGAAAACATCACCGGCACCAACGCCGCCATCGGCGACAACATCACCGGCAGTAATTTTGCCAACACGATCAACGGCTTGAATGGCAATGACATTTTGAATGGCGCAGGCGGCAACGACACGCTGATCGGCGGCGCGGGCGGCGACACGATCAACGGCGGTACCGAAACGGACCTGGTGAGCTACGGCACATCCGTCCTTGGCGTCAACGTCAATCTGTTGACCGGCGTCTATTCCGGCGGCGATGCTGTGGGCGACATATTGATCAGCATCGAAAACCTCGGCGGCTCCAATGTTGGCGACACGCTGACCGGCAACACAAGCGCCAATGTGATTTACGGTTACGTCGGCAGCGATTTCCTCAACGGCGGGCTTGGCAATGACACGCTCTACGGCGGAGGCAATGCCGATTTCTTCACCTTCAACACAGCTCTGAATGCCGCCACAAACAAGGATACCATTGCCGATTTTGTTGTCGCTGACGACACGATCCAGCTGGAGAATGCCATCTTCACGCTGCTGACCGTCGCCGGCCCCTTGAGCGCCGCCCAGTTCAAGAACACGACCCTTGCCGCGCAGGACGCCAATGATGTCGTTCTCTACAATGATGTCACCGGCGTCATCACCTACGACACCAACGGCTTGACCGCTGGCGGGCAGATACAGTTCGCGGTTCTTGCCTTCGCGCCGACGATCAATGAGCTGGATTTTGTGGTGATTTGAGCGGGTGGCGAATGGCAGGGCCAGTGCCCGATCTCTTGGCGCCGTCTGACCAGTTCACCCCGCCTCCCTGATCTGCTCGGCCATTTCCAAATCCACGCTCACCAGTTGGCTTACGCCCTGCTCGGCCATCGTGACGCCGAACAGGCGGTTCATGCGGGCCATGGTGATGGGATTGTGGGTGATAATGACAAAGCGGGTCTCGGTCGTGCGGGCCATTTCGTCCATCAGGTTGCAGAAGCGCTCGACATTGTGGTCGTCGAGCGGGGCATCGACTTCGTCGAGCACACAGATCGGCGCGGGGTTGGTCAGGAACACCGCGAATATCAGCGCCATCGCCGTCAGCGCCTGCTCGCCGCCGGATAGCAGTGTCATTGTCTGAGGTTTCTTGCCGGGCGGGCGGGCGAGGATTTCAAGGCCGGCCTCCAGCGGGTCATCGCTTTCGATCAGCTGAAGCTCGGCCGTCCCGCCACCGAACAAATGTGTGAACAGGCGGCGGAAGTGGCCATCGACCACATCGAATGCAGCCAGCAATCGCTCGCGGCCTTCGCGGTTTAACCCTTGAATGGCTTGTCGCAGCGTCTTGATCGCTTCAACCACGTCTTCGCGCTCGTTGATGATCGTCTCAAGGCGGCCTGACAGTTCCGCCTGTTCTTCTTCGGCGCGCAGGTTGACGGCGCCCAGACGTTCGCGCTCGACCTTGAGCCGGTCAAGATTGCGTTCTGTCTGCTCGGGCTGCGGAAGCGGATCGTCACGGCCAAGGCCGGTCAGTTTGAACACTTCGTGCGGTTCGACCTGCGCGACCTCGCGAATGCGACCTTCAATTTCCGAGCGCCTGTCGCGGGCGGCGACCAGCCGCTCTTCGGCGCGGGCACGGTTTTCGCGCGATTCCGAAAGGGTTTGAATGGCAAGCGTTGCGGCGCGGTCGAGTTCCTGCTGGCGATTCTCGGCAGCCTGCAGCCGGTCAGCAGCTTCCTTGCGTGCGGTTTCCGCCGACGACAAAGCGCTCATCAGGGCGCGGCGCCGCGATTCGATTTCGTCCGGGCCATCTTCAATCGCCCCAAGCTCCCGCGCGGCTTCATCACGGCGCTCGTTCAGCGAGCCGATCTGCTTGTGGGCGTTCTCGCCACGCGAAATCCAGTTGGTGCGGTCATTGATGATCGCTGCCAAACGCCGCTGGCGGTTCTCCGCCTCGCGCTTCAACCCTTCGTGCCTCGCTCGCGCTTCGGCAAGAGCTGCGCGGCCTTGAGCGACGTCAATTGAAATGGCGTTGAGGCGCGTTGTGACCTCTGCCAAATCCGGCGCGGACAGCAGCGCTCCTTGCGCGTCGCCCAGCAATGTTCCGGTTTCTTCGAGATCAGAAGTCAGGCGGGCGTGGGCATCGTCGAGCACGGCGCGACGGCTGGACAAATGGCCGGCAGCTCGCTCCGCTGCGGCGTGGGCGTCGCGGGCTTCGGCCACTTTGCGCTGCGCCTGCCGCAATGTTTCACGGCGGGTGCGCTCAGCTTCGACAATCAGCGCCAGCAGACGTTTTGCCTCAGTCTCACGCGCTTCGGTGGCGCGCAATATGGCTGTCGCCGCAAGCGCTTCTGCGTCAAGCTCGGCAAGACGGTTCTTCTGCGCAAGGCGGAGCGCTGCTGCGGACGGTGCGTCAGCACTGGCAGTATATCCATCCCACCGCCAAAGCGCACCAGCCTTGGAGACAAGGCGTTGGCCTGGTTTGAGCAAGGGTTGGATACGCGGAGCATCTTCAGACTCAACAAGACCAATCTGGCTGAGGCGACGATGCAACTGGCGCGGTGCGCGCACATGGGCGGAGAGCGGCGTCACACCTGCGGGCAGCGCCGACGTTTCGCTGGCAAATACAACATCGGCCCAGTGTGCCGGTGCCGCCCGGTCAAGCGGAGCATCCATGTCTTCGCCAAGCGCCGCACCAAGGGCGGTTTCGAATCCCTTATCGACCTTTATCTCTTCGATCACTGCCGCAAACAGTCCGGCTGTGCCTGCGTTCAAAATCTTGGCAAGCGTGCGGGATTCGGTCTCAATCCGGGCAAGTTCCGAGCGGGCAGTTTCAACAGGTTTGCGGGTTTCACTTTCAGCGCGGCGGCCCTCTTCAACCGCTGTTTCGGCGGCTATCACTTCGGATCCTGCAGCTGTCAGAGCCGTGTCAGCGGCCTCGACATCGCGCAGCTTTTCCGCCGGATCGGCCAGTGCTCCTATCTTGGCCGCAATGTCGCCAGCTTCTCGAACGATGACTTGGAGCTGCCCGTCCAACCTGTTGCGGCGGTCTTCCGCCTCTTTCACCGAACGCTCAAGCTGACTGCGCAAGGCGGCGGCATCGGCACGTTCCGCAGTGATACGCGATTGCGATTGCTCGCTGCCTTTCAATGCAAGATCAGCAGCAGAATGAGCAGAGGCGAGTTCCTGCTCGAGATCAGCGGCGGATGCAGTTTCACTGTTCAGGCGTTTTTCTTCGCTGTCCAGGTTGCCAAGGATTTCGGCATTGTCGTTCAGCAACTGCTCTTCGCGCTGAATGTCGGAACCCAATTGCGCCAAGCGGCGCTCAAGCTCTGCCT
>JANMQE010000676.1:0-4180 GCA_031370195.1 Phyllobacteriaceae bacterium | reverse complement strand
GGCGCGGGCGGCATTATCTCCATTCAGGATCTCTTCGATCTGGACAACGACGGCAACCGGCTCGAAAGCCTGCCGCTCGACGCCCGTGGCCAGCCGCGCCTCAACGGCGTGCGCGACATTGGCGCGGTGGAGCAGATCGTCAACGAAACCATCCGCGGCACAGTGGGAGCGGACACGATCATAGGAGGCCTTGGCCTCGACCGGTTGATCGGCGGCTTGGGTCTGGATACGCTGAATGGCGGCGCGGGCAACGACATCATGGAGGTCGATGCTGCCGGCGACATCGTCATCGAAGCCATCGGTGGCGGGTTTGACACGGTGCGTTCTACAGTCACCTATACGCTTGCCGCAGGCGTCGAGGTAGAGCGGCTTTCGACCGGTGCCACCGGCGGAACCGGTGCCATCAACCTGATCGGCAATGCGTTTGCGCAGGAGATATACGGCAACAACGGCGCCAACACGGTGAACGGCGGTATAGACACACTGCGCGATATTCTCACCGGCTACGGCGGCAATGATATCTATGTCATCAATTCCGCCCTCGACGTCATAGTCGAAGGGGTCGGTGGCGGTACTGGCGACAGGGTACAGGCCAGCGTGACGTTTACTCTGGCTGCCGACGACAACATCGAGATTCTCCAGACAACAAACGCTGCTCTGACGACGGCGCTCAACCTGACAGGCAACGGGATCGCACAAGCGGTCTACGGCAATGCTGGCGCGAATACGCTGAACGGCGGCGTGGATGCACTCACCGACACGCTGATCGGCTACGGCGGCAACGACATTTATGTCATCCACTCCGCCAACGACGTGATTGTCGAGGGCGTCGGCCAAGGCACGGCCGACCGGGCTCAAGCGACGGTTTCGTTTGTGCTGGCAGCCGACGACAACATCGAAATCATGCAGACCACAAACGCCGGGTTCACAACGGCAATCAATCTGACCGGCAATGCGGGTGGCCAAGCCATCTATGGCAATGCTGGCAGCAACAGTCTGGACGGCGGCGTGGACTCCGCGCGCGACACGCTGATCGGCTATGGCGGCAATGACACGTACATGATCCGCTCGACGACGGACCTGATTGTCGAGGGGGTTGGTGGTGGTACCGTCGACGCAGTCTTCTCAAGTGTCACCTTCACCCTGGCGGCTGACGACGACATTGAACAATTGGGTGTGATCGACGCCGGGGCGACAACTGCCCAAAATCTGACGGGAAACGCCTTGGCGCAAGACATAGGCGGCAACGCCGGCGCCAACATCCTCAATGGCGGCTTTGGCAACGACACTCTGTTTGGTGATCTCGGCGCGGACAGTTTTCTGTTCAACACCACGCTGAATGCTGCTGGCAACGTTGATTTGATCTTCGATTTCAACGTTGCTGCTGACACGATTCAGTTGGAAAACTTGATCTTTGCGTCACTGGCCGCAACCGGGACACTGGCTGCGAACCTGTTCGAGGACACATCCATCGCGGGGCAGGGCGGCAGCGAAGTCGTCATCTACAATCGCGCCAGCGGCGAACTCTACTACGACACCAATGGCGCAGGGACAGCAGGCGGTTTGGTGAAGTTCGCGGAAATCACAGATGGCACGCTCTTAACCAATTCGGACTTTTTCGTTGTTTGAACCTTTCCGCAGGTTTATGCGACACAGCAAAGGCCGCTTGTGCTGGCCGCCCGTTGGTTTAGGATTTGCGGGTTTCTGAGGCTGACCGTTGGAGGATCAAATGGTTGCGAAGGCGCTTGGACAGGAAATCATTGTCAATGGCATAGTGGACGGCATTCAATACAGACCGGTCATCACCAAGCTTGCGTCTGGCGGCTTCGTCATCGCTTGGCAGGACGACAGCGGATTGGGCTCACCGGACAACAGCGATGACGTCCGTTTTGCAAGGTTTGACGCTTTCGGCACCCGGCTGACCGGCGTAGTCGACACGCTCGCCAACACCACCACGCCTGCATCCCAATTTGATCCGACAATCGCCGCCGGGAGCAACGGCAAGTTCGTTGTTGCCTGGAGCGACTCGAGCGGCACCGCGCCGGATTTCGACAACCGCGCCGTCCGCTTCCAGATATTCAACGAGAACGGCACGAAATCCGGTACCGAAAAGATCGCCAATTCGAGCTATCCGCTCAGCCAGGACGAACCGTCGATCACGGTCCTGACCGGTGGCAACATCGTCGTCACATGGACTGCCGAGATCGTCAGTGCTTCAAGCACGACTGATATCATCCGCCGCGTGTTTGATTCGTCAGGCAACCCGATCAGCGCCGAGCAGGCGGTCAACACACAGCTTGTCGGCGACCAAGACCATTCGACTGTCCATGCCTTGAGCACCGGCGGTTTTGCTGTGGTCTGGACTGACCGCGAGGACAGCGCCGCCACCGGTTTCCAAACCAAGACGTTCGCGCGCTTCTACAATTCCGCCGGCACCGCTTCCGGCGCGCCCATTGTCGTCAATGAAGCAACGGCCAGCAATCCGTCAGAGGTCGGCTTCACCCAACTCAGCACCGGGCTGATCGTTTTCACGTGGACCGAACCGGACTTTCCCGCACCGGGTGACGGCTCGGGAGCATCGGTGCGCTACCGCGTCTATGACCCGGGTCTTGGCATTTTTTCAGCGACATTCCGGGCCAACACCACAACGCTCAACGATCAGGATGACGCACAGGTCGCCGCGCTCGACAATGGCCAGTTCGTGATTGTCTGGACCGATCACAACAGTGCAAGCGGCGCTGATCTCAGCTTCACGTCGGTAAAAATGCAGGTTTTCAGCGCCGCTGGCGTCAAGGTTGGAACAGAAATACAGGTCAATCAGCAGACGACATTCGAGCAGGAAAATCCGACGATCACAGTGTTGGATGACTTTCGGTTCGTCATCACATGGCAAGACAACAGCCAGACCGGCACTGACACATCAGGCTTCTCCATCCACAGCCGAATCTATGACGCCCGCATTACCGGCATCGACATTGATGGCGACGCCAACGCCAACAATTACGTCGGCTCGGATTTTGTCGATACGATTGACGGACTTGCAGGCGCTGACAAAATTCTCGGCGGCAAGGGCGGCGATTTCATCTTTGGCGGCATCGGCCTCGACTTCCTTTTTGGAGAGGATGGCGACGACAAACTGGACGGCGGTGCTGACAACGACACGCTGAACGGCGGCACCGGCAAAGACGAGATGAAAGGCGGAACCGGCAACGATACCTACTACGTCGACAATGCGCTGGACACGATCATCGAGGCTGTCGGCGGCGGCTTTGACGTTGTGCTGGCCAGTGTCACCTATACGCTCGGAGCTGGCCAGGAAATCGAACGGCTGACAACCACCGCCGTCTCAGGCCTCGGCTCCATCAATCTGACCGGCAACGCATTCAACAACCAGATCTACGGCAACAATGGCGTGAATCTATTAAACGGCGCGGCCGGCGTTGACACGATGACCGGCTATGCAGGCGGCGACGCCTACTTTGTTGACAATGCAGGCGATCTTGTCATCGAGGCTGTCGGCGGCGGAACTGATCTGGTCCGCACAACGGTAAGCTATGTCCTTGGGGCCGGGCAGGAGATCGAGAAGCTTGAAACCACAAGCGTCGGCGGGGTCGGCAACTTGAACTTGACCGGCAATGCAATCAACAACCAGATTCTTGGCAACAACGGCCACAACAACATCAATGGCGCGGGCGGCGTTGATACCATGACCGGCTATGGCGGCAGCGACGTATATTTTGTCGATATCGCAACCGACGTGGTCATTGAGGCGGCCGGAGGCGGCACGGACCATATACGCACATCGGTCACTTACTCTCTCGCTCCGGGGCAGGAGGTTGAACGCCTTTCCGTGGTAAGCGCAACGAGCACGAATGTAGTCCATCTGACCGGCAATTCGCTCGCCAATCAGATCTGGGGCAACAATGGCACCAACATCATAAACGGCGGTCTCGGCATCGACACCTTGACCGGCAATTTGGGCAACGACGCTTTTCTCTTCAATACAGCGTTGGGCGCTTCAAATCACGACATCATCACTGACTTCAGCGTCCCCAATGACACGATGCAACTCGACAATGCGATCTTCACAACACTCACCAATGGTGTTTTGGCGCTCAACCAATTCCAGGATCTCTTTCTCGGTGGCCAGAACGGTGCCGAAGTGATCGTCTACGACCGC
>JANMQE010000703.1:0-4262 GCA_031370195.1 Phyllobacteriaceae bacterium | reverse complement strand
TAAAATCCGATCACGAAAATTGCATTGTGCACTGCAACAAGGAAACATGTTCCGACCAGAACCGGTGCCATCGAGGAGATCCGGGCGCGAAGCAATACTGCACGTGATTCTTCGGTGGCGGCCCTCGAAGCAGATACTTCTGAAACTGGGGACGTCGGCTTGAGCACTGTGAGTTTAGATGAAACCACAGGCAGCGGCGGGATTTATTGGCAGGACCCAAGACCGTGTTTTCAAGATCAAGGAAAGACCTGCCGGACACATTGTAATACGTTCAAGGAGCCTTTCGCCGGTATTGGCGACAAAAACACCCGCTAAGTCTGATTACAGCTGAAGTCATGGTACTCCAGGACCGCATCATGCAGAAAATCGTTTCACGACGTTAGCGGCGCCTGTGTTCGCTGGCAAAAAATGTCGCAAGCGCAGCGGTAGCCAACTTCAAACCGAACGCACGAGAACTTTCAAAGCCGAGCGGGTCGAAATGGAGGCGGGCAACATCTGCGAGCTCCTGAGGCATGATCCGCGACGTCTGCACGACGGCGGGACCAGCAGCGGCATATGTTTCAGGAAGACTGACAAAGCTGCCATCCGCCAGCCTGTCCTCATACTCATCCATCGCCCGGCGCAAAATCATTTGAAGTGCCTTGGCAGCGGGATATTTGCCCGTAAGCACGTCAAAGCTGGCCGAGACACTTCGCTCCGGATACGCAGCTGACACAAACACCTGAACACGATTCGTGCCGGAAATTTGCGGTGATAGCAGATGAGAAGCGTGAGCAACTTTTGGTGTCAGCGTCATATCAAAAGAAGTTGATCGAGGGACAAGGGCCGCGGCAACGGGCGTTGACGCAATCGGAACGATTTGGCGCTGAGTAATTTCATGCGTCAGATTCTGTGCCACGTCTATTTGTGGACTGTCATTTGACGACATCGTTTCCAAGCTTTCAATTCTTGCGACAGAAAGGCGGCGCGCCTCCTGAACGGACAGAACAGGTTTACGAATTGCCATTTCGCGCCTCCAAAGCCTGTTCGATATACGCCGACAGCCCGAGAACCTCTTCCATGGCGGTTTGGTGCGAACGGATCTGAAGCCGCATGGACGGACTGTCAGCCAGCTTGGCGATGGAGCGGTGCAGCATTCCCCGCTGTTTCATGGCAGCGAACGCATCGCGTTCATGCATCGGTTGGTCAAACAGTGGCAATTGACTGAGCACATCAGATGCTGCCGACTGTGACAGGGTCAGCCTGCCGACGGGGACGCGCTGTTTGAGAATCGCAGTTGGAATTTGCAGGGATTCGACCATCATCAATTCAACAACGTAGCGGTATGTCGCCAGCGTCTCATCAATGTCCAATCCTGTCAGCATGCTTGGCAGCAACAGGAAATCGGAGCTTGCGATGATGGTGTTGTTCAGTTCGCTTGAACCGCCATGCGTGTCCGCCAGAGCGTAGTCGTATCCGTCACCTTGTGCCGTCTCATAGGAACTCTCAAGGGCTGCCACTTCGTCAGAGACAAATACAGCGCATTTTTCATCCCAGGTGTCGATTGGAAGGGCATTGTCTTTCCACCGGGTCAAAGGCCGGTTCTCGTCCGCTTCAAACAGCGCGACGCGCAAGCCCTTGCTGGCAAACGCCGAGCATAGTCCCATGAGTGCAGTGGTTTTGCCGGCACCACCCTTGAACGAGCAGCAGGTAATGAGCTTCATTGAAATTTCCTCTTTGCCCGATCGACGGGCTAAAAATATACAAAAATAATAATGTAAATTCGTGCAGGTGTATTATTGTCAAAATGTACAATAAAAATCTGTCATTTTCAAACGAGAGTCGATAAACAATTATTTGGAATTTTACATTACGTGATGTAATATTCTGAAATAATGTGTTTTTGGACAAATTCTCGCGTTGGACGTAGCTTTGAATATGTAATCATTTCGATCATCTAATTTTGTTGAACACTATTTGAAACGCAAGAGCCTGCCGACCTGATAGTCACACTTGGCGATCCGGGCAGCACTCTCCCTGAAGAGGGCCTTTTTTATGAGCCTGGACCAAAAGGTCGAAGCAACGCTTTTCGAACTGACGCCCGCGCGGGTAGCACGGTCGGGAGGCAACAATGTGGATTCGAGCGGCTATAAGGTAGTCAGCGTTCGCCTGCGGCAGGCTGAGTTTCTGTGTTTCGCCGAACAAGCGGCTGACGCGGGCATGACCAACAATCAGGCACTTCGCATCGCTGCGCGGCGCATTGCCGGCTTTTTGGAGATCGACGAACAGACGCGCGCCACATTGCGTGACATTTCACGCGGTATCGCGGGGATATCACAGAATCTCAACCGTCTGAACCGCGATGCCGCTGCGTCCGGGAATGTTGACATGTTGGCAGTGGCCCGTGAACGTCTCGCCTTTGGCGAGCAGTTTGTCCGGTTGGACGAAAAGCTGCGCGTGGTGCTCAATGTCTCGCAGCGCCGCCAAGACGGTATGGCGATGCTCAAAAAGGCATCGCGTCAATGATCTCTTCCTTTGAACCTGCGTGACATCAATGGTGAACGCCGCCCCCCAAGCTGTCATCAAGATCATCCGCAATGGCGGCACGCGTAGCCCGGGTCAGATCCGCAATCAGTGGCGGTACATTTCGAAAGGAAACTCGGTCCAGCTCGAGTTGCCTGATGATGCACAAGGCGTGATTTTGGTACCCGAGCAATGGACACCTGCAAGCAAGGACTGGGCCGTCAGCACGGGCAAATATACGCTCGGCCAAGCAGACCCGGCCAACAACGACATGACCACCCATATCGTTGTCAGCTTCCCGCCTGGCACAGATCCGCGCAGTGCAAAAAGTGCATCGCGGGCGTGGGCTGAGAAAATGTTCCGGGGGCCTTTGATCGATGCGAACGAGATGGATGACGATCCAACGCCGACCAGCCCGCCGTATGATGTGCCGCAAAGATATAATTACGTCGCAGCGTTTCACACAGATCGAGACCATCCGCACATGCACATCGTCGTGAACAGGCGAGGGGACGAAGGCGGCTGGCAGAAGATTTCCAAACGTCACCCGGTCATGAATTATGACACCATGCGCGAGAAATTGGTGGAGGCTGCCGCAGGCGAGGGAATCCAACTTGAAGCGACCACACGTGCTGAGCGTGGCATCGATGGCCCCAATATGACTGACGCGGAATATCGCCGACAAGAGCGCGAACGGCGAATTGAAATCAACCCGCCAAACATCTCCGACCGTCCCCTCAACAGCGACAGCGAAAGCGATGGGGGTACAGACTACGATGACGACAGTGACGTCCATTACAGCATTGCCGCGAGTTCAGCTGCAAGCATGGAGGGCAGGGCAAGCGCAGCCCCGGCAGGCATTCCTGACGAGATATCTTTTCCCGATGCAGAAACGGATCAGGATCACGAGGGTGATATTGTCCCCGAAAGCGTTGCCCGCGCAACGGCTCCTGACCAGGATGAATATGACGGCGACAGCGAAAGTGACACAGTCAGGCGTCGGCAGCGCGTACCGGCCGGGGAGTCCGGCACGGAGAGCGATGATGGTGGTGGCAAACCACCTGCGTTGACGGGAGACGCACTTGAAGCCTTGCGCCAAAACCGCAGTCAAACAGGCGAAAACAGTGATCCGGTGGATACTGAGGCTCCATCGCGCAAACGTGGTCGCACCGTTGCGCCGGAACGGACCATGACGCTGCGTTCTGATGACGCCGCACAGGCGGCGCAGACTGGCAGCGCTGAAACGGAAGATGCGCCGGAACCTGCGGGTCGCCGCCGCCGCGTCGAAATCCCGGAGCGCACCATGGAACTGCGTTCAGACGCCGAGCGGCAGCGGCTGATCGAAGAGGAAGCGGCGATGCACCTGCGCTCTGGCCGGATTGTGCCCAAGCGCGAACGCGAAGAAGACCGCACCGATGAGCGCAACATCAGACCACGCAATCGGTGAGGTCCAACACGCATTTTGAAACGAAAGGCACCATTGCAACAAAGAGAGCCCCAAAAATATCTCACTAAGCCAGATGTACAACACCAAAATTACCTGACCTGAATATCTACAACAATTTGCGAGAGGACTTGATAATGGACGACATGGATTATGACTTGAATTCAACACGAAACCTTAAGCGAACACAGGCTTCACAAGCCCCAAAAGACGACCGGGTGCTCGTTCCACTTGACCAGGCGGGCCCGAAGAGTCAGGTCAGTTATGTGACGCTTGCCGATTACAAAGAGCGCACCCAGTTGGATGGTGAAAATCT
>JANMQE010000694.1:0-1669 GCA_031370195.1 Phyllobacteriaceae bacterium | reverse complement strand
CCCGGTGAAGCGGAAGTCGCGGAGCCGCCGTCCGGTGAATGGGTGGTCGCGCCGAATCCGAAGGATGCGAATGTGCGTCCGATTCCGAAGGAAAGCAGGCGCGCGTTGCTCGCCAGTGCGCTCGGCGACGGGCATCATCCGGCGTTTCGGCGGAATATCGCAAACCGCCTCTGGGCATTGGTCTTCGGACGCGGGTTGGTGGAGCCGCTGGATTTGCAGCATTCGGCGAATCCTCCCGCGAATCCTGCGTTGCTCGATTTTCTCGCGGAACAAATCGCGGCGATGAAATTCGACACGCGGGCTTTCATCCGCGAACTCGCTTTGACGGACGCCTTCCAGCGCACGCTTGATGTGCCGGAGCTTGCGCCCGAAGTCACAAAAGCGGCGGCGGAGAAAATGCCCGTCCTTGAGCAGGAGGCAGCAGCGCTCGCGACCGCGCTGGCTTCCGTCGAGGCGGAAGTGAGCGCGGTGCAAAAGGCCACGGTCGAGGTGCAACGAGCGGCCGAACCGGTGAAAGCTGAAAAAGTGAAACAGGACGCGGCGGCAGCCGAGGCGAAGAAAATCGCCGATGCAGCCGCAGCCGAACAAAAGAAGATTGAGGACGCTCTCGCGGCGAAACGGGATGCGCAGAAGACGCTCGCGGAAGCGGCGGCGAAAGTGAACGAAGCTGTCGCCAAGGCAGGCGAGACGCCGGAACTCGCAGCAGCCGCGAAGACATTTCAAACGAAGGCAGATGCGACAATGGCCGAGATGCCACAGTCGAGAAAGACGCGGCGGCAAAAAAGACGGACACCGACGCGAAGACACAGGCGCTCGCCGCCGTGCAACAAACCGCGGCCGCTGCGAAGGCGAAGTTGGACGAAGCTGCGAAGGGAATCGCCGCGCAGCAGGCAACACTCGATGCGATCGAGGCGCGCAAGGAGGCGGAACGCACGAAAGCCAAAAATGCGGCTGCGCTCGCCGCGCAGGTGAAAGCGGCGATCGCGCTTGCGAGCGCGGTAGGTGCGGACAAGCCGGCGCGCGATGCCGCCGTCAAAGCCGAGGCCACATTCGCTGCAGCGAGGCAAAACGCGGAAAGGCTCAACGCCGAAATCGCCGCCGGACCCGCAAAGCTCGCCGTGCTCGAAACCGCTGCAAATTCCTGCGCTGGGGAAATGACTGCGGCGAAGGAAGCGATGACCGCCAAAGGTGCCGCATCCGCCGCGCTCGCCGAAGCCGCCGCGAAAACTACAGAAGCAGCCGCGAAGCTTCCAAACGATGACGAGATCAAGGCGGCCACGGCTGCGGTGAAGGCGCGGGCCGATGCGGCCGCCGCGGAGATCGCCGCGCTTCAGAAAACCGCGACCGATACTCAGGCGAAAGCCGAAGCGGCACTGAAGCAAGTCGCCGATGCGAAGGCAGCGATGGAAAAAGCCAGTGCCGACCTTGCTGCCACGCAGCCCCACCTTCCCGCACTCGAAGCCGAGGCAAAAACCGCTCGAGCAAAAGCGGACGAGATGGCGGCACCCGTCGCCTCCGCACGCGAGGCGCTCGCCGCGACGTGGGGTCGTTCGTTTGCCGCGAATGAACTGTTGCCGCTCGCACCGGAGCAACTTTGCTGGTCGGTGATGCAGGCAACGGGACAGTTCGAACCGCATCGTGCGATCGCGGTGAAAGAGTGGGACGAGAA
>JANMQE010000674.1:0-2943 GCA_031370195.1 Phyllobacteriaceae bacterium | reverse complement strand
CTACGATTTTAGTGAAGAAAGCGGCTTGGATTTGGAAGACGCGAGAAATAAATATAAGGTTACAGTTTAGGGATTTTGGATTTTAGTTTTTGGAATTTGGATTTGTTTGGGGCAATCGTTATGATTGGCAACGAATAATTTCAAATCCAAAATCCAAAATCCAAAATCCAAAATAAAAATGACACACGAACACGAATATCATCCGCCTGGACTTCAGCATCAGTTTGAAGATATGGGACAGCAAGCCGAATCCGATTCGATTGGAATGTGGATGTTTCTTGTCCAAGAAATAATGTTTTTTGGCGGACTCTTTACGGTTTACCTTGTTTTTCGCTCAAAATATCCGATGGCATTTGCCGCCGGCAGTAACCATTTAAATGTAGTTTGGGGAACTGCAAATACGCTTGTGCTGATCGTCAGTAGTTTGACGATGGCTTTGGCGGTTCACTACGCGCAGCTTGGCAAGCGAAATTTACAAGTTATTTTTATTATTTTAACGATGATTCTAGGCGCGACGTTTTTGGGCGTTAAAGCGATTGAATATACAGACAAATATAATGAAGGAATAGTTCCCGTCAAAGGCTTAAATCTGAGAACACCAAAAAGGGCGAAGCATCAAGAATCGAAACCCGAAGCAGAACATAATGCGCCAAAAGAAGGCGAACACGGCGAACACGCGTACGTTAATCCGACTGCCGATTTTGTTTGGGAAGACACTTCTTTAGCAGTTAAAGCAAGAGATGCCGGATATTTAACTGATGCCGAAAAAAGCGGATATTTCTCGAATGGTGAGATTGATCCGTCGAAATTCCGCGATAAAGTTCGCATTTTCTTTTGGATTTATTTTGCCATGACCGGCTTACACGCCTTGCATATGATAATCGGTTTGGGACTTATGACGTGGTTATTGTGGAAGGCTTGGAAGGGAACTTTTACTGCGGAATATTATGCGCCGGTAGAAATGTCCGGGCTTTATTGGCACTTTGTTGATATTGTTTGGATTTTCCTTTTCCCGTTACTTTATCTGCTTGGCAGACATTTTTTGCACGGAGGTGGACATTAAGATATGGCAGAATATAAACAAACCGATAATCTTGAAGAACATAATCACGACCACGCGGCGCATCATATTGTTCCTCTGACTTATTATTTCGGAGTTTTTGGGATTTTGATGGTTGGCACAATTGCTACTTATTTTGCTGCCTTTGTTGATTTGGATGGATTTTTTCCGGGGGCGAATACTTTGGTTGCATTGTTAATCGCTTTTTTCAAAATGGCTTGCGTCGTGCTTATTTTTATGCACGTTCGCTGGAGTTCAAAATTAATTTGGCTGACGGCACTTGCCGGTTTTTTCTGGTTAGCAATTATGTTTGCCTTTACGATGCAGGATTATTTAACCCGCGGTTCGGGTGTTTTTACTAAGTAATTAGAGAGTTAAGGAATAATTTGATGATATAATTTGATTATAACTAAGGGAAGATTTTCTGAAGAGACGCACGTTTGCCAAAGCAAATCGCTTTCCAAACCGCGTCTTTTGCTTGTTTGGACAAAAGCCCGGCGCGTGATATTATTTTCGATTTGATATTTATTTATCAAGGTTTTTGTGCAAACATATTTAAGACAACAGATAAAACTATTCAAGCGTCATAACCGACTGATGTTCAAACATAAATTTTACAAGCAATCATTTTTTACCTTTTTACTTCTTGGAACTTTATTTTTAAGCGGTTGCGGTGTGCTAAGTCCGAAAACGAAAGTTCAAACTGTAACTTTGTTAGCAACCGATAATGCTACGGAGTCCGTATTACTTGAGCAAATTAGCCGATTTGCCAAAGTTAATTCGTTACGCGCCAAAATGGATTTGAAATTTGAGGATAATTCATATGCGGAGTTTGGACTTGCCGAAAAATATAAAACGGCTGATGGCGAAGTTGTGGTGCAACGTCCCGCAAATATCTTATTAAAAGTTCAAGTTCCGGTTATTAAATTGGATGTCGTGCAAATGACTTCCGACGGCGAAAAATTTCGTGTCGCTGTGCTTGAAGACGGCGGAAGCGGCAAGTTTAAGAAATTCGTTGTCGGAACAAACAATGCCGACTATTCCGTTTTGCAAAAAGAGGTTGGCAAAATGGAATTTGACGGAAACGGCAAAGAGTTAAAGAGAAATGTTAATGCTTTTTCAAATCTGCGTCCGCAACATTTTACCGACGCGATGTTGATGCGCCCGATTGACAAAGCAACTTATGTCTATGTGCAAAGCACGCTTTCGCAAGAAGAAGAAGACACCAAAAAACCGAGTAAATCGCCTTTGCGAAAAGTCTTGCGCGGCTATTATTTGTTGGACGAACTTCGCAAAAATGCGGATGATAGTTTGAGTGTTTCGCGCCGCTTTTGGTTCGACCGCGTGGGCGGGATTCGACTGGCGCGGCAACAGATTTTTGATGATAAAGGCGAAATCGAATCGGACATAGTTTATGGAAACACGGGAAATTTGACCGATACGGGTGAATATAACGGTTTGCCTTTGCGAATCGAAGTTACGCGCCCGAAGGAAAGATATAAAATGAGTTTGACCTATCAATCTCCCGAATCCGTTACCATCGGCAAAACTTTTCCGAAAGAAGCATTTGTGTTAGAAAACCGTTGTAATTTACAAGAAGTTGATTTGGACAAACAAGTTCAACAAGCGACAGGTCAAAAACCCGTCAGCAACAATCAAAAAGCGGATGCGCGAAAACAATAAAAGTGGTAAGTGGTAAATGGTAAGTGGTTAATTGTGAGAAAATATTAACCATTTACCATTTACCACTTACCGTTAATTATGAACACGATTCTTAAAACCGAAAATCTAACAAAAATTTACAAAGTCGGCAAAATTCAATACCGAGAGAATTACAGCAGGGATTTATATATACCTGATTTTTGATAAAAACAAAGTGTTGA
>JANMQE010000657.1:0-2240 GCA_031370195.1 Phyllobacteriaceae bacterium | reverse complement strand
CCCCGCGCCGAGGGTTGAAATTTGCCCCCCAATAGTTCCATGAAGTCGCCAACGCGATGATTTATGCATAACAGTCAATAACTTAACGGCTTGTACAGATAATTGCCGAACTTCGGCGCTACCCCGCATCCGGCGCTTCGCGCCACCTTCTCCCCGCACGCGGCGGGGAGAAGGGAAGGCACCCACTCTCGCGCCCATACCAGATTGCCAGCGTGAAATAGAATGTCGGATGCCCTTTTCCGCACCCAAAAATCCCAAAACGGAACCAAGCATTAACCATTTCTGGTCATGATTCAGACTGTTCCCGCAATCAGCCGAGTGCCCAGTAATGAAACTTGCCGCGTCCCTTTTTGCTCTTGCCGCGGCTGCGGTTCTTGCTGGCTCCTTGCCCGCTGCTGCGCGCGATGCTGATGCGGATTTTTTTGAGAAGGTTTCGGGCAAATGGTCCGGGCCGGGCGAAATTGTTGCCGGAAAATACAAAGGCACAAAATTCACCTGCCAGTTTGACGGCACCAATCCGGACGCTTCAACCGGCATCACCATGGACGGCACATGCCGAGTTGGCGTGTTTGCGCAGGAGATGAAGGCGACAATTCTTCGCTCCGGCAACGGCTACAAGGGCTCGTTTCTTGATGGGTCGAAGGGTAAGGGCTTGGACATCACCGCCGGAAATGTCGCAGGAAATCGCGTGACGATGGCACTGGTCCGCAAGCAGCTGAACGGCGCAATGCTGGCCAAAATGAATGGCGAAGACAACATGAACGTCACGATTTCCGTACGCGTGGACAAGGAAATGGTGCCGGTGATCGGCATGAGCCTGAAGCGTGTTGATGGGGCGGAAACCGGCTCGGTGGCACAGAACTAGAGCCAGTCCGGTCCTTGCTGCACTGTCATTCCCGATTGATCTGATTTGAGGGCGAGTTCAGCGATGGACCTGCCCTTGTGCATTTTTTCAGGCGCAATCTCGGTCAGCGGCACCAACACAAATGCCCGGTCGGCGAGGCGCGGGTGCGGGACAATCAGGCCCGGCTCACTGATCTTGCGATTGCCGAAAAACAGAATGTCCATATCGATGGAGCGCGGCCCCCAACGGACGTGGCGGACCCGCTTGAGCTCTTGCTCGATGGCAAGGCACAGATCGAGAAACGCGCGCGGTTCCAGTGTCGTCGCAACAGCGGCGCAGGCATTGAGGAAATCAGGCTGGTCGGTGACGCCCCAAGGCGGCGTGCGCCAGACGGACGAGACCTTGGAGAGGCGGCACTGCGGATGGTTGTCCAATGCCTGAAGCGCAGCGCGCATCGACGCCAGCGGGTCGCCGATGTTGCCGCCAAGCCCGATCAGGACCTGATCTTCAGCGCGGCTCGACAACCGTGACCTCAACATAATCCAGGACACCCTCAACCGCGGCATTCGGTTTGCGCACAGTGACTTCCGCACGCGTGATCTGCGGAAACCGCTCGCGCAGGGCGCGGGCAACACGAAGCGCCAGAGCTTCGATCAAGAAGCGCCGTTCCCCGGTGACGATCTTTTCGATGACCTGAAATGCCTTGCCGTAATCGACAGTCCCATCAATCGAGTCGCGCTCAAGCGCTTCACCAGCTTCGACTTGCAGCAGCGCATCGATATAGAAACGCTGGCCTAGCACTTCTTCCTCACGATGAACGCCATGGCGGGCGAAAAACGCGCAGTTTTTCATATGGATGACATACATGGCCCGCTCCTCACCCGCGCGAAGACGGTTTGCCCGGCGTGCGCTTGGCGGCCAGCATAGCATCGGCGAGCGCCAATGCATCCCTGTTGAATGCGACATTGTGCACGCGGAAAATGTCGGCACCTGCCAGCCGCAGAATCGCAGAGCTGGCGGCAGTGGCGACATCGCGTTCAGGGGCGGTGCGGCCCGTGATATTCCCGAGGAACCGCTTGCGCGATGTGCCGGCCATCAGCGGATAGCCAAGTTCCTTGAGCTCGCGGAACCGTACCATGAGTTCGACATTGTCGATGGTCACTTCCTTGGCAAAGCCGAAGCCGGGATCAAGCACAATGGATTCATCGCGGACGCCAGCCTTGGCGGCGATTTCGAGCGAGCGGCGCAGGAACACGCGCTGGTCTTCAATGCGGTCCGCAAGCACCTCCCGCCCGCGCCCGGTGTGCATGATGCAAAGCCCTGCTCCCGTCTCGGCAGCAACCGTGGCAATGCCCGGTTCGCGCTGCAGGCCCCAAACATCATTGACGATGTGGGC
>JANMQE010000651.1:0-2286 GCA_031370195.1 Phyllobacteriaceae bacterium | reverse complement strand
CCACAGCCAGCCGGATTTCTGCGCCCAAGCCAAGGTGCAAGGATCAATCTCTTCGCCGTCTTTGATATCGACCCAGAAGGGCATGGCGCGATTGACCGGGAGGACATCGCGAAAACTGATCCATTCGGCACCCAGTTCGCCGATCAGCCGGCGCCGGAACCCGGTGCAGTCGAGGAAGAAATCCGCCTCGACGCGCTGCCCGCTTTCCATGTTGAGCGCGGTGATGCCGCCTTCGCCCTTTTCGACGCCCGTCACCTGATCGTCGATCAGCGTGATGCCTTTTGCCTTGCGCCGCAGCCATGCCGCGACAAGCGCTTGGTCGAAATGGAAAGCATAGTGGAATGGCCCTGCCGGAACACGCTTTCCGTTGACAAGTGCGAATGGTCCTTTGCAGCCGTTGAGCAGATGCTGGAACAGATGCGCTTCGCCGACGGAGCGCCCGGCAGCCACGGCGTAAGTGTCAAGGTCCGCACCGCCCGCGACCATTTGCGGCGTGTCGATCGGCCCGTCATAGCTGTGGCCGACGCGCCGCCAATCGCGGTGGCGGATGCCGTATTTGATGGTCGCGCCGGTCTCGCGCAGGAACTCCTCTTCATCAAGATTGAAGTGGCGCAGCATCTGGCGAAAGACGGCGGTCGAGCCTTCGCCAACGCCGATCACGCCGAGCTTGGAGGATTCAATGACCGTCACTTTCGTGCCGGTCTTTTCACGATGAGCGACATCCGACAGCATCATCGCGGCAAGCCAGCCCGCCGTGCCGCCGCCGACGACGGCTATTTGGGCGGGCCAGTTTTTCATGATGCTTTGCGCGTCTCCACGCGCGCCCACTCGGGCAGCCAAGTCCCATGGGCGGCGAGAAGGTCGTGCGTCAGGTTCCAGATCTGGTCAAGGTCAAGCTCCGCGCCGGTATGCGGATCGAGCATGGCGGCGTGGTAGATATGCTCGGGATTTTCAGTAAGCAGCGCCGCGACAGTGAGCTCCTGCACATTGATGTTGGTGCGCATCAGCGCAATCAATTGGGGGGGAATGTCGCGCACTATGGTTGGCTGAAGACCGTTACATCGACCAGCGTCGGCACTTCGATCGCGCAGCCGTCGGGCAGTTGCGGGATGTAACCCCGGTTCTGATGGTTGCCGTAAATAACAGACGGTTCGCCGGTCACTACCGAGTTGACGATCTGGCTGGCATACTCGTGGCTTTCCTTCAGCTCGACCGTGGCGTCGTTTTTCAACGCCTCGGCCTCCTTCTTCCAACGGGCGATGTTTTCGATGCAGCGCATCGGGTATTCGTCCAGCGGAATGCCGAATTTCTCGATCAAGTCCGGACGGTCACGCTTGATGAACCACGGTGTGTATTCGGCGAAATGCTCGGAACTTTCGGTGACGAAATAGCCGAGGCGGGTGAGCATCTCATAGCGCACCTTGTTCGGGCAGCGCGGGTTCCAGTGGCTCGGTTTAGGGAAGCGGCCCTCGCGGTACCCCTTCTGCAGCGCGGGATAAAGATCAACATAAGAACCGTCCGGTTGGCGGTGCTCGAAGTTGAGATAGAAGGCCATGTGGTTGATGCCGCCGGCGCGGTAGCGGATGTCCTTGACGGGGATATCGAGATCACGGGCGAGCTCATAGGCGGTGCCTTGCACGGAATGGCAGAGGCCGACCTGGCGGATCGTTGGATACTTTTCTGCAATCGCCCAAGTGTTGATCGCCATCGGATTGACGTACTGCAGCATGATCGCGTTCGGCGCGACGGCGAGCATGTCTTCGCAGATCGACCACAAAACGGGCACAGTACGCAGGCCGCGCATGATGCCGCCAATGCCGAGCGTGTCGGCAATTGTCTGGCGCAGGCCATAGGCTTTCGGAACTTCAAAATCAGTTACCGTGCAAGGTTCGTAGCCGCCGACCTGAAAGCAGCAGACGACGAAGTCTGCCCCTGCAAGGGCGCGGCGTTGATCGGTGTACGTCTTGACCGTGGCCTTGCCGCCGAGCGATTGCGCCATCTTGCCGACGATGATTTCGGATTCTTCCAGACGCTGCGGATTGATGTCCATCAGCCGGACTTCGGCGTTGGCAAGGGCAGGGCGCTGGAGGATGTCGCCTGCGATATTTTTGGTGAACACGGCGGAACCTGCGCCGATGAAGGTGATGACAGTTCTGGACATTCTTTGACCTCAGGTTGCTATTTCAAATGCCGCCCGGACGAGCCGCTTGGTGTAATCGGTTTGCGGACGCTCAAGCACGTCGGCGACCGGGCCCTCTTCGACAATCTTGCCGTTTTGCATGACAA
>JANMQE010000665.1:0-5700 GCA_031370195.1 Phyllobacteriaceae bacterium | reverse complement strand
GATATGGAAGCGCACCTATGGCAAGGGCCGGGTGTTTTACTCGGCGCTCGGCCATGTGGCGGACGAGTTCGAGTCTGTGCCAATGCGGACGATGCTGGAGCGCGGGATGCTTTGGGCGGTGCGGTAATGGAACACAATAAGAACAAAGCGCCTGTGGACAATTCATGCCAAGCGACGAAAATACTGCCAGTTTGGAATATGTCTAGATTCTGGCATGGACTGCGGCCTGTCCTGACAAGACTTAAAAGCCGCAGTCCGGCATCGCCAGTGGCGCTACACCCGCCATGGGGCTGGTTTTAGCCAGCCCCATTTCGGCACATTTTTGTCGCCGATTTTCTCGATTGCGTAAATACAAATGACTGAAAAGGCTGTGGATGAACAAAAATTGCCGCGTCGCTCGAACCGTTGAACCTCGTCACTTTTTTGACTCGTCGCGATTTGGATCATACGTCAAAAGTGTTGAGACGGCGTGCTGCGAGATATAAGTTGTCCACTATCCTATTGAACAATTCCCAAATCGATTCCGATCTGCTTCTTAGTCGGACCCATATGACTTTTGAGCCAGCATGATCCATTCTTCCGGACATAGGAGAACGCCAAACAAGCTTTGTCTTTAATGCACTCAACTGTGCAGCCGACAAAATTGCTATTTGCGATATTCCGATAATCACCCCCGACCATGTCTCGTGAAGAGTATACGGTCATCGGCGCACGAATTATCGTTGCGTCTTTGGATCTATGAAAGGTGGCATCTGCGTCTCTGTTCTTCACTAAAACGAAGGCATCGTTTTTCAGAAAGCAAAACCGGGCTCTTTTGTTATAAGTTGTAGCGATGCAAGCGCGATCTTGCTCGCATGCGGTTCTGCATTGCTGCCCAGTTACGTCTTTGATCGTTGCGTAGTCAGAACCGAGCACATCAGTACCGGTCAGTCGCACGAAATAGCTAGGCTCCAGATATGGCTCTGGTTTTGACGGATCGTCTATAGCAGATTCCTGCTTTGTAACCTCTTGGTTATCGCTGCCAAAGCACAATATCTGGACGACAGACGGCGAAACGTTTGCAGCGAGTGTTTCAGTCTCCAACTTGATTTCACTTTCGCCTTTGCGCCCCACAAAAATCGAGTGCGATTGCAAGAATAGCTCTAAAACGGTGGTCTTGATTGCAAAGTTCACGTTTTGAGGAAGAATTCCGGATTTGCCTACGAAGTTGGCCCCTAACTGGGCCGAATTAATGCCAAGAACCAATCCGCGCCTGTCAACCAGAGGCCCGCCGGAATTTCCCGGCTGAATCGGTGTTGATATTTGCAAGTAGCGTGTGTCGTTATCCAATCCGACCAAAGAGTTGATGTTGCCGGTCGTTATTTTGACGCCATCAGAGAGGATATTGGATAGCGGAAAGCCCAAGGCGGCAACTTCCTCACCTAGTTTCGCCGGCGAATCTCGAATTGCCAGCGGCGTAGGAAACGGCTTTGTTGACGCAACTCTTACTGCGGCCAAATCGTTTAAGTTATCCGTTTTGATTTCCAGTGCATCGCCTAAGTCAGAAACTGATACACGAGAGCAACCAGCCAGCACATGGGCATTTGTCACAAACCAGCCATCGCTGCTAATCAAGAATCCTGTTCCTGAACTTGTAAACGTTTCTGCTGCAGCAGACGACGTGGTCACCAGCCAGCAACAAATCAAGAACCTCAAAACAATACGATCAAGCACCGCTGCCACCCCTTTTAAGCGCATCGATAAAAGCACAACCAAAGATAATGCGAAAGGTGATCTGTCTTTTCCCTGTTGCTGCCAAGAACGTCCGAACGACGGCGAACACGTGGACTGCCCTGGGTCGATGCCAATAGGCTGATGCAGTCCTCGACAGGTCCTTTCCTCACAACGGAGAGGAGGACTTCTTCGGCATCCAGCATCGCACTTTATGACTGGCGTGAAACAAAGGCTGCCGATTTTTTCAAGCCGCCACGGCACCTATTCGCTTCTGCCGCGTTGTGTCCCTTGAGCGGCTGCCATTAAGGCAGAGGCGGAGCTTGGCGGGGCGGCATGGGAAAAGATACACAATCCGGCAATGTGTCGGGCACAGCGTTGGCTGATGCGGAGCCCCGGAAAGTTGGCAAGCAACCGCGCGTGACGACGCGGCGCAAGCTGCACTCGTCGAACCCCTATTGGCAGAACACGGCGCACAGCTCTGTTGCCTCGAGCGCTGCACCCTCGCGGCGGGATTATGATGTGATTGTGGCGGGTGGCGGTATCAGTGGTGCGTTGACGGCGCAGGCGCTCAGTGAGGCGGGGCAGCGGGTGCTGATTGTTGACAAGGCGACTGCGGTGCGCGGCTCCAGCGCGGCATCGACGGCGATGATCCAGCATGAAATTGATGTGCCGCTGCACCAGCTTGCGCCGCTTATCGGCAGATCAAAAGCCAACCGCGTCTGGCTGCGCTCAGCGCGCGCGGTAAGTGATCTTGCCGAGCTTGTGACACGGCTGGCAATCGATTGCTCGTTTGAGCAGAAGAAGACACTGTTCGTTTCCGGTGATGTGCTGGGAAGCCGTGCGCTGAAAATCGAGTCCCGCGACCGGAACAAGGCGGGCCTCGATGCCGAATATCTCGACAAGGCGGAATTGCTGCAGCGGTTTGGCATCAGGCGGACTGCGGGGATTGTGTCGCATGATTCCGCGTCTGCCAATCCGGCGCAATTGACGGCAGGGCTGTTGCAAAACGCCATCAGCAACGGCGCTAAGCTGGTGGAGAATTTTGAAATTGCTGACGCGCTTGAGCTTGGCGACCAAGTGGTGCTGTCCGGGCCGGACGGCATGCTGTTGCGCGCGTCGCATATGGTGTTTGCGACTGGCTATGAATTCCTCAAAGCCATGGAGCATCCCTCGCACCGCATTGTCTCGACATGGGCGCTGGCCAGCGAACCGGGTGTTGCGCACCCTTCATGGCTGGATGAATTTCTGGTTTGGGAGGGGTCAGACCCCTATCTCTATTTCCGCACCACGCCGGACGGGCGCATCATTGCGGGCGGCGAAGATGAGGACAGCCCGACGTCACACGGCGACCCGAAAAAAATGCGACGAAAGATGCGCCTGATCCGGCAGAAGCTGAAGAAACTCACGGGGATTGATATTGGTGAACCGGCTTATGACTGGGCCGCGCCATTCGGGACGACGACCACGGGTCTGCCGTTCATTGATTTTGCGCCCGGGCACAAGCGCATTCATTCGGTGATGGGTTTTGGCGGCAATGGCATCACGTTTTCGATGATTGCGTCGCAAATCATCAAAGGGCGAATTTTGGGCAAGGCGGACGTGGATGCCGAGCTGTTCGCGTTTCCCAAGTGACATCAGACGTTGTGCCGTAAAACGGTTCTGGTGGAGCTGAGGAGGATCGAACTCCTGGCCTCGTCATTGCGAACGACGCGCTCTCCCAGCTGAGCTACAGCCCCACTTCAAGCATTAAGAGAGCAAGGTTGCCTTGTGTCAACAATCGTGATGGTCACAGTTGCGTTGTTCGGGATCGGGCGGGCCTTGCCGCACGGGTGTGCAGTCTCTAAATGTGGGCTGAAACCGGAACCTTGCCATGCTCGCGCTTTTTCGCACCATTGATTTTGCCCTCGATATCTACACATGGATAATCATCGCCTCGGCGGTGTTTTCATGGCTGTACGCCTTCAACATCGTCAATGCGCGCAACCCGTTTGTCGCCTCTGTGGGCAATTTTCTTTATCGCGTCACTGAGCCGGCGCTGAAGCCGATACGGCGGTTCTTGCCTGATCTTGGCGGCGTTGATATCTCGCCGATCATTCTGTTCATCATCATCTTTTTCATTCGGCAACTGCTCTGGACGACGATTGCGCCGATATTCATCAGCTGATGCCACGTCACAGGGATTGCGACCGGCGGGCGGCGACACTGCAGGTTGGTTCGCGAAATGGCGTGCCAACCGATCTTGGCCTGTCTTCGGACTGTCCAACAACCGGCCAATCGTGATGAGTGGACACAAGTGGCTGCAAGGTTGACAAGGCATGCTTCCCTTGGGAAAGAGGCGCATCGTTAACGCCGTCTTTAGGGGGATCCCATGACGACTTCGCTACTCAACTCCAGTCTGACAACCATCGCGCCGCTGGCGGGTGCTTCCATCGCGAAGCAGGCCACGATTGCTGTGATTGGAACCATCGGCCTTGCCGCTTTGAGCCAGGTGGCTGTTGGCTATCCAGTTCCGACCACGCTGCAGACGCTCGGCGTCATGCTGATCGGCCTGACTTTCGGCTTTCGACTGGCGACTGCGACACTTGTTGCCTATCTGGCAGGTGGCGCGGCGGGTCTGCCGTTCTTTGCGCCATTCGGTGCGGGCACAAGCGGCTATCTGGTCGGCTTCCTTGCGGCAGCGGCGCTGATCGGCACCCTCGCCGACCGCGGTTTCACGCGCAGCTGGGCGGGAACCATCGCAGCACTTTTCGCGGGCGAGGTCGTGATCTTCGCACTTGGTGTCGCCTGGCTCAGTCATGCGTTCAACATGTCCGCCAGCGAGGCCATTGCCGCCGGGCTGACGCCGTTCATTGTGGTTGATGCGATCAAGCTCGCGCTGGCTGCATTGATCGGCAAGGGCGTGCTGAAGGGTGCTGAGCATTTTGCCAAGCTCTGATCTGACAAAGACTACGGATGATTCAATGGTGCCCGTGCTTTTGCGCGGGCATCATTTTTTGTGCATTTTGACATACAAGGGTGAGGGCTATTCGCTGGCGTTTGTCGAGAACATGACGCGTCAGGTTGAGGCGATACGTTCCGGGCGGCCGGTAATGCTGGTTGAGGGGCCGGATGCGGTCTGCGCGGGGCTGACAGAGGCATGCCGTGCAAATGTGCAGCATGATTGCGGGGCGGCCGACACGCGGCGGTTGGATGGATTGGCACAGGAAGCGGTTTCGAGAGTGCTGGACCGCGATCTTGCGTTGGCCAACACTTTGTCGGCTAAGGATATTGAAAGGCTTCGGGAACACTATGCAAGCGGGGCGATCCGCGCCGCTTGCGTAGAGTGTTCATGGAAGCCGTTCTGCGACACGATTGCCGGCGAAAACTTCGCCGGGACGCTGCTTTAGAGCGTTATGATTTCAGATGGAACCATACGCCGCAGAGGGACTTTGTGGCAAGACCCAAGGCCTTTTTGCAAGACCCAAATCCTTGTTTCAAGACCAAGAAAATACCCGCTGGGCGATGACGAAAATTTGGCATGGTGCGTGACACTCCCTCACCTTTATTGCGCAGCAAGGCAGGTGAGGGAGAGTCAAAAGCCCGTGCCAGCACATGGCGCGCCGCTCCACCAACACAGCCGCCATGCCCACCCTGAGTGCCAAGCCTTGCATCTATCCACACATCAATCCCGCCCAACCCATTGAAATCCCTCACCCCGCAACAATTTTCACCCAAATCTATCCACCATCCCGAACAGTGCGGCATAATCTCCTCGCGTGTTCCTTCGGGAAGGTCATGCCGGTCCATCCGGTTTGATGCGAAGGAGCTGGCTTCGGTGGGGGTGGCCTAATGGAACCATTCCCTCCGGCCGCGATGGGTTCCCCCAAATTGTGCGGGGGATAGTTGGCTTGCGGAGACGCTTGCCAGTGAAAAGGCCCGGGGTCCAAAAATGACGGCGCAAATGCCGTTGCCCGTCAAGGCCACGGCCTCGGGGGTCCCGGCGCATGC
>JANMQE010000520.1:0-4792 GCA_031370195.1 Phyllobacteriaceae bacterium | reverse complement strand
CTCCTCAGCGAGTACGCGCCCTCGGTCGGTATCTCCATCGAAGAAGTCGGGGCCGTTCTCGTTGCCTGGGACGACGAGCAGGCGGCCTCGCTGGAGAAGATCGCCGCGAAGGCGACCGCCAATGGATACGACCACGCCCAGGTCATCGATCGCGACACGGTCTACGAATACGAGCCTTACCTCGGTCCCGGCGCCATGGGCGGGATGCTGGTGCCGGGCGAACACATCATCGATCCGTGGTCGGCCCCGCTTGCCTATGCACAGCAGGCCATCGCCCACTGCGACGACACGGCTTTTGTTGACTGGCGCGCCGCTAAGCAACTCGGCCTCCTTCATCGCCGCCTCATAGATCGGCGCGTGCGGTTTGCCCGCAACAAGCGTGCGTCCGCCCATCAGGCCATAGTCGCGCGCCAACGCTCCGGCGCACCAGATCATCCGGTCACCGCGTTCGACCACAATATCCGGATTGGCGCAGATCATCGGCAGATTGCGCGAGCGCAGGCGCGCCAAGAGTTCGGCATAGTCGTCCGGTGTTTCGTTCTCGTCATCAAAAAGACCTGTGCAAACAATGACTTGCGCTTCCTGCTCTTCAACCAGTTCGGCGTGTGTGCCATCATAAAGCGCCAAATCCCGCTCGCCGCCGATGTGGAAGACCTTTCGTGGCGCTTCTTCAATCAGGATGCGCGTGACGTCGCCGGATGTCACCACCGCGTCGTAGGATTCTGCCGGCACGCCAAGTGCGCCGAGCTGCAACATCACGCCGTCGCGCGGGCGGGGCGAATTGGTGATCAGAATGACGCGTTTGCCGGCCTCGCGCGCCCTCGTCAGCGCTGCCGCAGCGGCAGGAAACGCGCGCTCGCCATTGTGCACAACGCCCCAGACATCAGACAGAATGATGTCGTATCGATCCGCAAGGTCATCGAGCGATTTTATGACGTTCATTCGTTGTCCAGCCCCGCATCTCATTGCGCGATCCGATTATCTGGTGAAGTTCACATTGTCATCAGCTTTCGCTTGGCGGCGGGCAAAGTGCGTGCAATATCTAAACCAATTGGTAACCATGTGTATGCGGAGCGTCAGGTGTGTTGAAACGGTTTTTGCTGCTCTTTTCATTCGCCATCGTTTGCGCAGGCATCATCGCGGCCTTGCGACCGGGTGCCGACGTTCCCTACTGGATTGCCGTGATTGCGCTGGCGATTGCCATGCCTGCGGCAGGCATTGCTGTGGCGTCCTATGCCAAGCTCGTCCAGATGAAGAAAGCGCACGCGTTGCTCGCTGCGCGGTTTGAGGACGCCGTCTACCGGCTTGAGAAGCGAAACGACATCGCGCAAACCCGCGTGACGATGTTGTCGCAGGGTGACACCCTGTTTGCCACCCTGCCGCAAACCCCAACGCCCAAACGCAGCTTTTCTGTGCACGAAGAGCCAGCCGCAGCGATTGTTGTCGCGCAAATTCCACTTGCAAAAACGCCGAACCTGCCAAAGGCCGAGCGGGCCAAAACCCGGTTTGCGTTGCCGGAAAGGCTGGCCCGCGAACACAAGGCGGCTGATAAAGGCACACGGAAGCGCGCAGAGGCCGAGCCATTTTCATTGACGCTTCAACCGGTCCTCGCCATGCCAGGTGCCGCTCCTGTCGCCTATATTGCGTCCGGCAAGATCGCCGGACAACACTTCGTCGCCGATGAGAAGCTGCCGGAAACCCTCGACCGGGCGGACTTCTGCGGCCAGCTGATTGCGCACGCCATGCGCGTTTGCGAGCAGCTTGAGGACAAGAACGCGCGGCCAACGCCGGTCATCTGCGGCTTGACGGCGGAATTTCTGGCAGACCCCGCCAAGGTCAGGCATCTCGTATCTGTCATGAACGCCCGCCCGAACCTGTCCAAGTCGCTGATCTTCTCGATCCCTGCAAAAATGACCGGAACCGTTGCCTTGCAACGCGATGCGTTAGACAAAATTGTCGCAACCGGCGTGAAGTTTGCTGTCTCGGGCGATCTTGCGTCGCTGGCGATCCGCAAGGCCCGCGCCAAGCTGCCGCTCACCTATGTTCTTGCCGTGGCAAGCGAGTTCAGCAATGATGCCTCGGTTGCGGTGTTGCGCTCGCTGGTTACCAGAGCCAGGACAGAGGCCGTCTCGTTTGTCGGGCTTGGCGCTGAAACAGATGAAACGCAAACCATGCTGACAGATGCCGGTGTCCGTCATGTCACAAGCACCAAGGCCGCACCGCCCCGCTCACTGAAATCCGACCGTGATGCAGGATCAACCGCGCACGAACAGTCCGCCGCCGAATAAAAGGCAAAGGCGCGGATGTTGCCATCCGCGCCTTCACTTTCGACTTTTTGGTGCAGGCTGTTGCCTTACCCGACAAATCGCAGGTTCGAGAGCTCATCCTTGATCTGCTTGAACGTGTCATCCAGCGTCGTGCAGGAGCCGTCGGACACGGTGCGTGTGCAGGCGTTCCAGAACATCTTTTCTTTCACGCCAGCTGAAGTCTTGCGGGTGCGCGAGTCGCCCGAGCAATTCTTCAACGCTGTAATCATCTGGTTTTCCGCAGTGATGTTTTTGTCGAGGTCGAGCGCCACGGTCATCAAGAGCACCTTGTCTGTGGCTTTGATGTTTGTGCACAGTTCACCCATCTGGGTGATCATTCCGGTTGAATAGTTGGAGCCATAGTTTGATTGGGTCGGCGACAGGGCTGTGCCCTGGAATATGCGCGCCTTGTTGGATGACGATGTTGCCGTTCCGGTAGCGGTGTTGTTCGGCAGACCCTGGTTGTTGGCCCAGCCTGTGTAGCCATAGGCAGCGTAAGTAGAGATGTTTGCTGCATAGTCAGAGTTGGTGTTCATGGACGCGTAAGTGTTCGCGCCGTCGGTGAAGACGATGATGACCTTATCGACAGCCTTGTTGGTGTCAGCAACACCTTCGGTGAACGGCGCGCCTTGCGAAATCGTGCGCCAGCCCCAGGCAAGTCCTTCGGTGACGTTGGTGTTGCCGGTCGGCTGCAAGGCATCAATGGCGCTCAAGACGGTGGCTTCGGTGCCGGTCAACGGCGTGATCGGCGTGGTGGTGCAAGACGTGTTCACACCAACGTCGGCCTTGAATTCGTGCCACTGTCCCTTGCGGACATTCGAGCTGCTTGTGGATGAGGCGCTGGCTGTGGACCCCAGCAAGTATGGCGTCTCGTTGAAGTATTTGGTTGCATCGGCCTGACGGTTGCGGCCGGTCGAGGTTTTCCAAGCCGCGGTCGGCGTTGCCGCTGATGTGTAATAGTTGAAGTTGGTATCAGTGACCGTGCGCGTGTTCACAGGCACCGTATCCGGCCACCAGTTATTCAGAGATGT
The DNA here is from genome assembly GCA_031370195.1 of Phyllobacteriaceae bacterium. Lineage (GTDB taxonomy): Bacteria > Pseudomonadota > Alphaproteobacteria > Rhizobiales > Rhizobiaceae > JANMEX01. Next base: position 1,455 of record JANMQE010000520.1, on the reverse strand, counting down.
CGAGTCGCCTGTCGTTGTCGACGAGTTCGATGTGATGCCGTAGCGATCATTGTTGTACTCATCAAGAGCCAGCATCGGGACAAAGTAGGACCCGGGTGCTGATGTCGTCGGGACAGTGTCGTTCAAATTGAGAGGGTAAGGCCGCGCTTCAACGCAACCCTTCCAGACGTATTTTTCCACAAGTGCGGCATCAGTAACGCCCATCGCTGTTGCCAGCGTGGCGCGGTCAGCAGCTTTGCTTGGGTAAAGAAATGTCAACGTGCCGGTACGGTCTTTTACCGCGCAGTTTGCATCCGTTGCCGAAGCGGCAGTGGTACCGGTGCCTGCCTTCCAGACTCTGCAGCTTGTGCCAATTGCCGCCGTGCTTTCAGTGCCGCCGTTGGCAAATTTCAGGTTGTCGAGGATCGAGAATCGGGTCAGTGGCACACCTGCCGAATTAAGTTTGGCATTGTTGGCACCAACCGACTTCCATGGCGTTGCCGCCGTGTTCATCGTGCCCCAATTCAGATTCTCATGATGGATTGGCGAAATGCCATTCTGGTCCAGCCAGGTTTGGGTCCTGTTGGCCGCGCCAACGTTGACGGAGGCCGAGAACGGAACCAGCGAAAATTTGACGGCGGTGGACGAGTTGGTGAGTTTAACGCCTTCCTTGACGAGATCCTTGACCAGATCCTTGGAGGCTGCCTTCAACAGTGACATGCGCGTGCCGCCCGACAGCGTTACGTCCGACATTGAGCCGGAGGCATCCATCACCAGCGCGATTTCGGCGACGTTCTTCATCTTCATGGTCGATTCTTCGAGCATGAAGACGTATTTTGCCGATGGTGTGTGCGTAAGGCCTGCCAAAACCGGGCCAAAAATTGTCTTGTAAGTCAACTTGCCGACGCAGCGCAGCAGCTTTTCAGTGTTGCCGGTGGCATTGGGCAGAGTGACCTGAAATTCAATATTCTGCAGAAAGTTGCCGGTCGAAACAAAATTGCTTTCAAAGAAATCTTTGCCTGCCTGAAAGACCTGCGCGTCCGTATAGTCACCGGACAGATACATTTTCGCCACCGGCACACAGGCCGAGTCGGCTGCATCGCGCAGCTCCGTCTTCAGCCGCGTGACGTTGGAGTAATCCACCGAAAGCCCGACCGCGCCCATGATCGGCAATGCCGCAAGCGCCAGGATGGCCGCGTAGTTGCCGTCTTCATTCCTGATCAATTTCCGAAACATATTCATGTGCCGACCCTGCCTCAAGTGCCCCGTATCCACATGGATCGAGGGCTGATTGAGAACCAAGGTAACAAAGGGCGATTACGAAACCGCAAAACAGTTTGGTAAAATGTCTCTTACGGTTGTTAACCTTGCCGCAACCAAGCTGGCTGCCGGTAGCGCTGGTGGCATCAGGGCGGCCATAGCAGATGAGGGGACCACAGCATCCAATCCGACGAAGTTATCCCGCAGCAAAACTCC
>JANMQE010000484.1:0-1958 GCA_031370195.1 Phyllobacteriaceae bacterium | reverse complement strand
CGTATCTGTCTGAAAACGCTGTGTTTGTGACCGAGCTCGGCGTCTCGATGACCACAGGGCTCTATGACATCCCGGCAATCGATGTGACGGTGCAGAATGTCTATACCAACACATGTCCGGTGGATGCATACCGGGGAGCCGGAAGGCCGGAGGCGGCGTTTCTGATCGAGCGATTGGCCGACGAGTGCGCGCGCGATATGGGCATGACGCCGGATGCGATCCGGCGTTTGAATTTCATACCCAAGGAGAACTTTCCCTACCGGACAGCGTCAAACCGGACATATGACGTTGGCGAATATGAAGGGCATCTCGATCAAGCTATGGAGCAGTCTGGCTGGTCGGGCTTCGAGACGCGGCGGCAAGAGTCTGCAAGTCGCGGCAAGCTGCGCGGGATCGGCATGTCTTCCTATGTAGAAATCTGCGCGTTTGACGGCGGCGAACCGGCGGTGGTTTCGCTCAAAGCCGACGGCATGATCGAACTTCGCATCGGCACGCAGTCGAACGGGCAGGGGCATGCAACGGCCTATGCGCAGATGGTCGCCGAGAAACTCAATTTGCCGCTGGAGCAAATCGACGTGCGGCAGGGCGATACGGACGAGCTGCCGTCTGGCGGTGGCACCGGGGGATCGCGCTCGATTCCGCTAGGCGGGGTTTCAGCAGTCAAGGCGAGTGAGATACTCGCTGTTCGCATCCGCAAGATCGCATCAGACGAGCTGGAAGCGGCTGTCGAAGATATTGAGCTTTCCGACGGCTTTGCGACTGTTGCCGGCACGGATCGCACGATCTCGTTTGCAGACGTGTTCAAATTGGCAAAAACGCCAGCCGATCTCATTGCCTTGGGTGATGTCAAACAAGACGAGGGAACCTATCCGAACGGCACGCATGTCTGCGAGGTCGAGATCGACCCGGAGACGGGAGAGACAAAAATCGTCCGCTACACAGTGGTTGACGATTTCGGCGTCGTGGTGAACCCGATGTTGCTCGGCGGGCAAATTCATGGCGGACTGGCACAAGGGATTGCGCAAGCCTTGTACGAGAATGTGGTTTACTCGCCAGACGGCCAGCTGTTGACCGCAAGCTTCATGGACTATTGCATGCCGCGCGCCGACCAGATGCCGCACTTTGATTTTTCAACGCGCAACGTTCCATCGACCACCAACGCCCTCGGCATCAAGGGCGCAGGCGAGGCGGCGACGATCGGGTCGACACCGGCAGTCATGAACGCCGTGATCGACGCGCTGTGGCGCGCTCATGGCATTCGCCATCTGGACATGCCCGCAACACCGCTGGCAGTCTGGCAGGCGATTGAGGCGGCCAAGGCAAGCGCCACATGAAACAGACCGCAGACCGCAAGCAGCACCGGCCGCTGCTTGGCATATCGCTTAAGGTTGGCGCGGTGTGCTGTTTCATCACCATGTTCACGATGGTGAAGCTGGCGGGCCAGGTTCCGGCAGGCGAAATTGTGTTCTTCCGCTCATTCTTCGCGCTGATTCCGGTGCTTGTCTGGGTTTTCTGGCAAGGCGATGGCCTGAAGGACTTTCGCACGGATGATCTCGTCGGCCACGTCTGGCGTGGGCTGATTGGCGTGACATCCATGGGGCTTGGCTTCTACGGTCTCACAATTCTGCCGCTGCCTGAGGCGGTGGTGATCGGTTATGCGATGCCGCTGATTACGGTGGTCATGGGCGCGGTGCTGCTGAAAGAACAGGTGCGGGCATACCGCTGGGGCGCGGTTATTGTCGGGCTGGTTGGAGTTCTGATTGTCTCTTGGCCGCGGCTGACCTTGCTTGGCAATCCGGATGCGGCCTCAACACGGCTGGCCATCGGCGCTCTTCTTGCGATATTCGACATAAACCTTTTTAACCGCGAACAGCTCGTCGGTGACGAGGAACTTGAAGGCAACATCGGCCGTCGGCAGGGCGGTGAGGCTGGAGCCGGGCTGGAGCAGCTTGATCATC
>JANMQE010000448.1:0-1749 GCA_031370195.1 Phyllobacteriaceae bacterium | reverse complement strand
AATAAAAAGGGGATTTCCTTCAAAAAGAAAGAAATTAGGGACAGAAATTGAATTGTTGCAAAAAGAGATAATATAAATAAAAAGCGAATTTTACAACCGAAAAAGTCTTTAACTCAAAGCATTTATCAATTTTTTCAATTTCGCGGCAAATTTATCGAGTTCAAAATTCTGCGGATCATCGTGCGCGTCTTTGATTCCTGCGTCAATTGCCGAATGAAACGCCGGGATTAAAAAAGTTCCGCGTCGGACGCTGGCGGCAACATACAAAAGCGCAAGTCTTTCGTATTGTTTATCGGTAAAACCCGGAAACGGCGCGATTAAATCATTGTTCGGATTCTCATTTTTTGCCTCACGGCGTCGCGGTTGGATAAGTTCGATGTGAATTTGCAAGCCTTTCCTGTCTGCTTTCAAAAAATCACGCGCAAACTTTGTCCCGAAACCTTTGGCGACAGGTTTTGCAAACTCCGTTGTTGTTATCGAATCGCCCAAACGATTAACAAATATATGCGCGACCGGATTTTTGAGCCAAATTTCGAGATAGTTTCCTTTCCAATCTTTATTCGTGTCAAAATCCATCGGAAACGCTTCGTCCTTTAAATATGGATAAGACGTATCGTGAATAATAAAGTAAAGTGCCTGAATTTCTTCGCCGTTCGGAAGTTTTACTAACGATAATTTTTCGTCCAATGAACCGCCGATTTGATTTTCGTCAATTTTATGTTTTTCCAGATATTTGAGAAGTGCTTCTTTCTTAAACTTGACCTTTTCGCCAATAATTTTATCTAACGGTTTCGGCAATTTTTTTAATTCTTCGCCCAACACACCGCCAATTTGGTTCGGTCTGAGCAAACATTTTGCTTGTTCGAGCGGTTTGCCGATAAATTGCAAAGATTTTTCGTCAAATTTACAAGGTTGATTTTGTGCCATCACGGAAAAATTTAACCACAGATGAACACAGATTAACACAGATAAGTAAACGAATAGCTTAAACGAATTTATTGCAAAAAATCTGTGTTTATCTGTGTTCATCTGTGGTTAATATCTTAAATCGTCTTCGTAACTTTCGATAAAGAACGCGGCGCGTCTGCGTTTAAGCCTTTTTCTTTTGCTAAAAGCGCGGCAAAAAGTTGTGCCGGAATAATAAACGGAATCGGCGAAAGAAATTCGTCAATTTCTTCAGGTAGTTTTAAGTATTTTGAGCTTAACTTACTGATTTCATTATCGTTAGTAATTGCTAAACTGTCAGCATTTAGTTCGTGTAATCGTTTAAGTAAATCAATATTACTCGCTCTGGTAACGCCGCTCGGCGCAAACAAAATTACCGGAAAACGACGTTCGATAATCGCTAAAGGTCCGTGAAAAAAATCAGCTGACGAAAATCTTTCCGCGACAACATAACAAGTTTCCATCAATTTCAGCGCAAGTTCGTAAGAATTTCCGTAATTTAAACCACGCCCGACGACGACGCAATTTTCCATAAAAACATAGCGTTGGACAATTTCCTGAATTTCGCTTCTTAATTGTAAAACTTGCGCGGCATAATGCGGAATTTTTTCAAATTCGAGTTTTTCTTGAGCTAAAACAGACGCAAGCATATAAAAATGAAGCATTTGTCCGGTGTAAGTTTTTGTTGCGGCAACGCTTTTTTCGCGTCCGGCGTGAATCAGCAAAGTTTCAACGGCAATTTTCGCCATCGAGGATTCTGATTCGTTTGTAATTCCAATCGTGAACGCGCCGGATTTTTTTGCT
>JANMQE010000443.1:0-2565 GCA_031370195.1 Phyllobacteriaceae bacterium | reverse complement strand
CCACAGGCAGCGGAGGGATTTTGCGGCAAGACCAAGGAAAGAGCCGCCGGACGCATTGAAATGCGTTCAAGGGTCTTTTCGCCGGTATTGACGCAAAAGCACCCGCTGAATGTGATTCCAGCTGAAGTCATATTGCTCTAGTGCTTGGATCACAGTGATTGAACTCAGGCGGCGAAACAGTTTGTCGCTGGGTGCAGTGAGTTTCCGGCAGCCTCGCGTGCGGTATGGAGCGCGCCACCGCGCTCCGCCTGTCTGCTCGTCCAAGCCCGCTTTCGGGAAGCCGGAGGGCCGCGTCAGGCCGTGCGGCAGCCCCATTGCCGATCTTCTAATTTCGCAGCCATTCGCGCAATGGTGGCTTGGCCAATTCGAGAACGACCAGTACAAGGATACCTGCGGAAAGTGTGACTGCCAAATCGTTGAGATGAAGCGGGCCGAAGCGGAAGAGACTGCTGGCGAAAGGCCACAGAAGCGTCAACGCCAGCATGGATGCGACCCCGGCGAGCACCCATCTCAGGGCGGTGTTGCGTCGGCTGATTGCGGTGACGATGGAGGCGCTGAATGTACGGTTGACAAATGTCAGGCCCACAATCGCCATGACGAGCGAGAAGAAGGTCAAAGCCCGCACCTCGTTGATCGGCATATCCTGTTCGAGCGCGACGATATAAATGGCGGCGACCAGAGAGAATGCCAGCGCGCCCTGCAGCAGACTCCAGATGATCATGTGGCGCGAGAACAACGGCTCATCGGGCGCGCGCGGGGCACGAGCCATGACATCATCCTCTTCGCTTTCGGCTTCAAAAACCAATGAGCAGACGGGATCAATGACCATTTCCAAAAACGCGATGTGCATGGGTCCAAAGAGTATGGGAAGACCAAACAGCAATGGCAGAAGAGCCAATCCGGCAATCGGCACATGCACCGCGAATATGAAACTCATCGCTTTGCGCAAATTGTCATAAATTCTTCGGCCCAGCCTTATGGCCTGAACAATCGAACCAAAATCATCGTCCAGGAGAACCATTGAAGACGCCTCGCGCGCCACGTCCGTGCCACGTCCGCCCATGGCAATGCCGATATGTGCCGCTTTCAAGGATGGCGCGTCGTTGACGCCGTCTCCGGTCATGGCGACGATCTCGCCACTCGCCTTGAGCGCTCCGACAATGCGCAGTTTTTGCTCTGGCATGATGCGGGCAAACACGGTCGCGGTTCGCACTCGCTTGGTCAATTCTGCATCGTTCATCGCTTCCAGCTGCACGCCTGTCATGATGTCTTCGGCGTCAAGTCCGGCCTGCCTTGCAATTGCCTGTGCAGTTGCCGGATAATCGCCGGTGATCATGACCACCTTGATGCCAGCCGAACGGCATTGGCTGACGGCATCTGGAACGCTGGCGCGCAGCGGATCGGCGAGGCCCACCAGGCCTGAGAATTTGAAGGCAAAACCACGCGGCGTTGCGGGCCACTTGCCGCCGGCAAACGTTGCCTGCGCAACGCCGAGGACCCGCAGGCCTTTTGCTGCCATTTCATTGACCGCCTTGGTGATAGCGGCGCGGTCCTTGGCGCCGAGATGACAAAGCCCAGCAATTGCCTCCGGGGCGCCTTTGGCGGCGACGATGCATTTTGCCTTGCTGTCCGTTCCGCGCCAGACCTGCGTGATGGCAAGCAGGTCCGGCCGCAGACCATAGGCGTGCGCCATTTTGGAACCGTCGTCCGCAAGCTCACTGCCCGCCGTCAGCTGTTCACGCGAAAGTTCGTGAAACGCCTTGTCCATCGGATCGAACGGTTCAGGCGCGCTCGCCAGAAAACCGAACTTTGCAAGGTCATGGAACGCTTCCGGCATTGGCGCAGGCGTCGCGCCGCGCACCCAGATTGTTTTTGGTTCCTTATGGCGGAGTTCCACAACCGACATGCGGTTTTCTGTCAGTGTGCCGGTCTTGTCCGTGCACAAAACAGTTGCCGAACCCAATGTCTCAATGGCGGATGCCCGCCGTGTCAGGACACGCGCTTTGGAAATCCGCCATGCGCCCATGGCCATGAAGACGGCGAGCACAACGGGAAACTCTTCCGGAAGCATGGACATGCCGAGAGCGATGCCGGCAAGAAAACCCTCCAACCATCCGCCGCGCAAAGTGCCGTACAGGATGACTGCCATGACACTGACCGCGCCGCCCACCAAGGCAAAGATTTTGACAAGCTTGCGGGTTTGGGCCTGCAGCCGGGGCGGCTCGGTTTCGAGCGTGCCAAGCGAATGGCCGATCTTGCCAATCTCACTTCGCGGACCCGTTGCTGTGACCGTGCAGACAGCGTTGCCTCGCACCACTAGAGAGCCGGAAAACACGAACGGCAAATCATCACCGCCGGGTCTGCCGGCTTTATTCCGGCTCAGCGCTTTGCTCGCCAGCTTGCGCACCGGCACGGATTCGCCGGTTAAAAGAGATTCGTCGGTTTGAAGATCGTGAGCCTCAATGATAAACGCGTCGGCGGGCACACGGTCGCCTTCCGCCAACACGACAAGATCTCCGCGCACCACCTCTCGCCCCGGAATGCGCCTGCGCTCGCCATTGCGAA
>JANMQE010000406.1:0-5404 GCA_031370195.1 Phyllobacteriaceae bacterium | reverse complement strand
ATTGTCTATCCGCAACCGTTCAATCCGTGGCACTGGCGCTTCGTGATGCGCAAGCTGTTCAGCCGAAATCTGCTGCGCGGCTATTTTCCGCTCACATCGGCGATTGCTCCACATTTTCTGCGCGGCAAGGTGCGCGGGCCAGTTGCCGTGGTTGATTTTGATGATCACCGCCATATCCAGCGCAACAGTCTATTTCTGCTCGACCGCGCGACCGTCTATTTCAAGCGCGAGCTGCCGGTGGATCATTGGCAGCTGTTTTCTCTGACGGATCATTATACGCTGCCCACTGGCCGTTACCGAAGCACGCTTGGCCGCCAGAGCCGGATTGACAAAATCCTGCCGATTGCGCTTGGACCCAAGCTTGGCAGCGTGCATGAGTTTCCGCTCTCGCGTGTCGAGAAGACGGCGGATGTCTTCTTTGCCGGTCAGGTCGAAACCTCTTCAACGGTTCGTCGTCGTGGCATGGCGGAGCTGTTGCAGCTTCGCGCGGCGGGCGTGCGTGTCGATATTGCGGAAGGAAGGCTGGAACGCTCGGCGTTTTTCAAACGCGCCGCGGCGGCGCATCTGGTGTGGTCGCCGGAAGGCTATGGCTGGGATTGTTTCCGCCATTATGAAGCACCGCTTTGCTGGTCGGTTCCGCTGATAAATCGCGCAACAATCGAGCGCCATCATCCGCTCGAAGAAAATGTGCACGCGCTCTATTACGAGCCGGAACCCGGCGGTCTGACCAAGGCTGTTCATGCCGCGCTGGCGGACATTGACCGCTTGAGTGCAATGGCATCTGCCGCGCATGCCCATGTTTCAAAGCACCATATGCACCCCGCGCGCGTGCGGTATATCATTGAGACGACACTGGCGCGGGCCGGGCGTCAGTTGCCTTTGCGGACGGATGCGAAATAGTCGATTGTCCGCCGCAATCCCGCTTCCAGCTGGATGTTCGGAGTCCAGCCACTGAGCGTTCGCTGCGCCAGCGTGATGTCCGGGCGGCGCTGGCGCGGATCGTCCTGTGGCAGCGGCATGAACGTCAGCGCGCTCTTGGCACCTGTCATGGCGATCACCGTTCGGGCCAGCTCCAACATTGAAAATTCCGTCGGGTTGCCGATGTTGACCGGGCCGGTTACCGCATCGCCCGTTGCCATCAGCCGTACCAGCGCTTCGATCAGGTCATCAACGTAGCAAAAGCTGCGCGTTTGCTCGCCGGTTCCGTAGATGGTGATGTCATTGCCCTTCAGCGCCTGAACAATGAAATTGCTGACCACGCGGCCATCATCCGGGTGCATGCGCGGGCCGTAGGTGTTGAAGATGCGCGCCACTTTTATCCGCAGAGTGTGCTGCCGCCAATAGTCGAAAAACAAGGTCTCGGCGCAGCGTTTGCCCTCGTCATAGCAGCTGCGGATGCCGATCGGGTTGACGCGGCCCCAATAGTCTTCCGTCTGCGGATGCACTTCCGGGTCGCCGTAGACTTCGCTCGTCGAGGCCTGCAGGATTTTCGCGCCAAGGCGCTTGGCAAGGCCAAGCATGTTGATCGCGCCATGCACGCTGGTCTTGGTCGTCTGCACCGGGTCATGCTGATAATGCACCGGCGATGCGGGGCAGGCGAGATTATAAATCTGGTCAACCTCGACATGAAGCGGAAACGTCACGTCGTGGCGGATGGCTTCAAAGCGCGGATGCGCCAGAAGATGCGCGATGTTTTCTTTCGAACCAGTGAAATAATTGTCTGCCGAAATGACCTCGTTGCCGTCGGCAAGCAGCCGCTCGCAAAGATGCGAGCCCAGGAACCCTGCACCACCGGTCACCAATATCCGCGCCATTCACTTTGCCCACTGTTGCCAACCGGCTTGATACAGGGGTTAACGCAGCTTGGCCAGTCGCCGGACGGCAGAAGCCTGCCGGCGACTTGGCAACTGGAGACTTGGGCGATTTCCGTCAATACTCGGTGTTTGCGTAAGCCGGGCCGCGCAGGCTGCCGGTTTTCACACCGGTGTCGGCGGCTGCCGCGTCAATCCGGATGATGCGGAAGCAGTTGCCTTCGGCGTTGCAGATTTTGGTCGGCGCGCCGTCCTTCGAGCAAACAACTTCGCCGCGCGATCCTGAATCGCAGGCAAAGCCCTGTTTGACCATGTCTTCGACAGGTGTTGACCAGGCTGAGGTAGCAGAGCCAAGCAATGACAGCGCGATAATTGTGATCTTTTTCATGATAGTTCTCCCAGAAAGTCTCATAGAGACAACGCCCACTGGGTGCATCCAAACACGTGTAAGCAGTGCGCGCATCACCCGGATGAGGGATGCGCGTCAGGATGCTCAAATCGCTATTCGCTATTCCCCCTTCGCATGCTTTAAGTCGCCCATTCACGGATCAACCAAATGCAGCGCAAAATCTTCCTCGGCATCGAACGGTCTGCCACCAGCCACCGCTGGGTGGAGCGGCTTGATGCGCGCACCGGGAATGTGGCACTGGCGATTGCGCAGAAGCATGGTGTGCCGGACCTCGTTTCGCGCATTATTGCGGGGCGAGGCGTTTCCGAGGATGACGCGCCGCGGTTTCTGGATCCGACAATCCGCGATCTTATGCCGGACCCGCACACGGTGACGGACCTTGCGCAGGTGGCCACTCGCATTTGCGCGGCCATCCTTGCAAAGGAACCCGTTGCAATCTTTGGCGATTATGATGTGGATGGTGCGAGCTCGTCAGCGCTGCTATCACGCGTGTTTACACATTTTGCCGTGCCGCATGAAATCTACATTCCCGACCGGATATTTGAGGGCTACGGCCCCAACCCAGCGGCGATGGAAGAGCTTGTCCGGCGCGGCGCGAGGCTGATTGTCACGGTCGATTGCGGCACCAACAGCGCTGTTGCGCTTGCGGTGGGCAAGGCTGCCGGAGCCGACATTTGCGTCATTGATCATCACCAGCCCGGCGGGCCTCTGCCAGAAGGCATCCCGGTTGCCAATCCGAACCGCGATGATGATCTCTCCGCGCTTGGGCATCTTTGCGCTGCCGGTGTCGTGTTCATGGTCTTGGTGGATGTGATCCGCCAGTTGCGCGGCAAGACAGACAAGGCTTTGCCGGACTTGCTCGCCATGCTTGATCTTGTGGCACTCGCGACCGTCTGCGATGTGGTGCCGCTCACCGGCCTCAACCGCGCATTCGTCGTCAAGGGTCTGCAAGTTGCCCGCAAGTTCGGCAATCCGGGCCTTGCGGCGCTGGCGAAAGTTTCGCGCATCGGCGAGCCGCTGAATGCCTTCCATTTCGGTTTCCTGATCGGTCCTCGCATCAATGCCGGCGGTCGAATTGGCGATGCAGCGCTCGGCGCACGGCTTTTGACCCTTGATGATCCAACTGGGGCGCAGGCGATTTCGGAACGGCTCGACCAGCTCAATGCCGAGCGGCAGACGATGGAAAAGATCATGCTTGAGCAGGCCGAGGCCGCCATCGGGTTTGATCTTGCCAGTGGTGGCGGACCGCCGGTGATTGTTGCGGCCGACGAAAAATGGCACCCCGGCATTGTCGGACTGATTGCGGCGAGGCTCAAGGAAAAAGCGCGGCGACCTGCGTTTGCCATTGCCTTCAATCCAAATGGTGTCGGCACCGGGTCCGGGCGCTCAATCGCCGGCATTGATCTTGGCCGTCTGGTGCGCAAGGCGGTCGAACAAGGCATTCTGGTCAAAGGCGGCGGCCACACCATGGCTGCGGGCATCACCATCGAGAAGGCGCGCCTCGGCGATTTGCGCGTCTTTTTCGAGACAGAATCCACTGAGGCCGTCACGATTCTTTCAGCCGACGCCGAGCTCGAAATCGACGGCGCGCTGTCGGCGGGTGCGGCGACGCTCGGCCTTATTGAATCGATGGAGCGGGCAGGGCCGTATGGCACCGGCAACCCTGCGCCACTTTTGGTCTTGCCCAATCACCGCCTCACCCATTGCCGCGTCGTCGGCAACGGCCACGTGTCAGTCTCGCTCGCGGCGATGGACAAATCCACCCTGCAAGCCATCTCATCCCGCGCCGAAGGCACGCCGCTGGGCGACTTCCTGCACGCCAACGTCGGCACCATCATCCACGCCGCCGGCACGCTGTCAGTCAACCATTTCAATGGACGGAGGACAGTCCAGATGCGGCTTGTTGATGCGGCGTTGCCGAGCCGGTATTAGGGGAGCCTCTTCAGACAGGTGAACACGATGCTTGCAACCAAAAGAAAGCCCGCTTCCGTCGGCGAAATGATCGAGACCGAGTTTCTGACTCCTATGGCCGCCACCCAAGGGCAGCTTGCCGCCGCCATGGGTGTGCCGCGGTGGTGTGCAGAGTGAGCGCAGGACGTGGCTCGATGGCGGAACGTGCACCAAACTTATTGATCACGACAGACACAACCAGTTGGCACTTGGCGACCCCCAAACCTTCGTCATCCTTGGCCAACGTGCCGAGGAAAGGCGGTCTCAGCTACTTCTCAAAATAGTCCACCCCCGGCAAATCCTTGAAATGGGCGTCGCACGTCACCAGCGCGGCGTCATGCAACTGCGCAGTGGTGAAGATGATGGCATCGGTGGTGTGAAGTTTGTGGATTGCAGAGAGTTCGGCGGCCATAATGGCAATCTCGGTCGTCAATTCCTGCACGAGACATTCGCCAGTGAAGGTGATGGCGACAGTTGCCTCCTCCAAAGTTCGCTCTCTCGAAAGCCACTTGAATATTTCGTACTGAACGATTGTCGGGACAATGATGGATTCGGGCTTGGACAGCAAAGGCAAATGCCTGCGCCCCAATTCGGACCCGCGATAGATTTCTATCCAGATGCTGGTGTCAATGACGTGCATCAATACCGGTCTTCCCGGTCGCGGTAACCCTCCGGATTTGCGCCCTTTGCAATGCCAAAAAGCGCGTCGCTGGTCGGGACAGGCACGAGGATATAATGCTTGCCCTGCGGAACAAATGCCAGCTTTTGTCCAGCCTTCCACTTCTGCTGGTCGCGAACCTGCTTTGGAATGGAAATCTGGAATTTGCTGGAAAGGGTCACAGCATTCATGATTTTACTTTTCCCGATCGATAACAGATTGTAAGATAGCATGAAGCAATTCTGGCTTCAATTGTTTGAATCAAGAACGTTATCCCCCACCTCGATTGAGCCAACCCATTGAAATCCCTCACCTCACAACATTTTTCACCCAAATCTATCCACCATCCCGAACAGTGCGGCATAATCTCCTCGCGTGTTCCTTCGGGAAGGTCAGGCCGGTCCATCCGGTTTGATGCGAAGGAGCTGGCTTCGGTGGGGGTGGCCTAATGGAACCATCCTCTCCGGCCGCGATGGGTTCCCCTAAAATGTACGGGGGATAGTGCGTTTGAGGAGACTCTTGCGCGCGAAAAGGCCCGGGGTCCAAAAATGACGGCGCAAATGCCGTTGCCCGGTC
>JANMQE010000400.1:0-3457 GCA_031370195.1 Phyllobacteriaceae bacterium | reverse complement strand
ATTCAAGAAATCAACCGCCGCATTCCTAACACGCATCTGGTCATGCACGGCTCGTCGTCAGTGCCAGCCGAATTCCGCGACATCATCAACGCCCATGGCGGCGACATCAAACCGGCCTGGGGTGTCCCGATTGCAGAGATTCAGCGAGGCATCCGGCATGGTGTCCGCAAGGTCAACATTGACACAGACATCAGGCTTGCAATCACCGCCTCTGTGCGCAAGGCAATGTGGGAAGATCCATCAGAGTTTGACCCGCGCAAATATATGAAACCCGCCATGGCTGAAATCGAAAATGTTTGTGCGGAGCGATACATCGCGTTCGGAGCAGCTGGTAAGGCAGAAAAAATCCGGCCAAAACTGACGTCCGCAATGGCCAAACACTATTTCGCTATCTGACACCATCAATCCTGCTCGAGGATCATCTCGGCCGTTCGCTCATCGGTAATCAGGCCCTTGAGGCGGCGGCTCGCGAGCACTGCGCGGATCGCGGCGATCTTGGATGCGCCGCCGGCGATGGCCACAATGGAATCCGTACCGTCCCTGGCCATTGAAACAGCCAGCGTGCGCGCCGTGAGCATTGTCTCCAGAACCCGTCCGCAGGAATCGAAAAAGTGGCCAAGCATTTCTCCAACGCCGCCGTCTGCTGAGATTTCCTTGATCTCCCTGCGCTCAATCTCCCGCCGCAGAAAGCTGGCACCCGCGAGCCCGAGCGCAAACAATGGCAGGCCTTCTTCACCAAGATCAGGCGCAAGTTCGCAATAGTCCAACCCATAACGGGCCGCGAGCCGCATCTCCAAGTCAACGCATTCGACAATGTCACCATCAATGGAAACCTTGACCATGCCATCTGCAACGGCGCGGGCAATCAAGCGGTGGGTTTTGACCGAAGGAAGCCCAAGCCGCTCGGCAACTGCGGCCTGCGTCAAGCCGCCTGCATAGTGCAGCCACGCCGCGCGGATGACGAGGGAGTCATCGCTGTCACTCAGTGCCGATTTGCGCGCCAAAGCCGTCTATTCCAGTTGGCTCTTCAGCTGTCAAACTCGCCATCTCCCGATCCCTGCGACCTACCTGTCAGCGAGCGGCCCACTTTGTTTGCCTGCACAGTTTCAAGCGTCAGTCCTTCAAATCCGCAGCACCGCTGTCGATATGAGGTGCCCAGAACGCAACGCTTTCAGCGATCTGCGCAATCCCCTGCCGGTCATTCGGCTCACGTTCCTTAAAGGAAAGTTCGAGACAGATTTCATTGTCCACTGCGCCGCCCTCAGACAGCGCCTGGAGCAATGGCTCAGGACGGATACGCCCCTTGGCGTTGAATTCGGAGGTAAACGGCCTGTGCCCGCCTTTGTCTATTAGGCTTTGCTTGATATGGATGATTGGAGATGGCTTTGGCACCGCGCGCGCCCATGCATAGAGATCATAGTCATAGGGTTCAATGAAGTCACATCACCATGGTCAATGTCCGCCATCATCCGAAGTGGCACTGCCATATTCGCGGCGTCGAGCCGCTTCTGCAGTTTGAACGTCTCAGCTAAGGTTTCACCAAACTCGCGCCCCACGCTCATGGGCTCCCAAATCAGCGAGCTAAGACCGACAGCTTTGGCGTGGTCAGCAACTTCTGCCCAACAGTCTATGGCGATCTGGATGAGCTCTTCCCGCCGCTCAAGATTATCAAAATCCCGATACGTGAAAATGGCAAACTGTGTGCCCGTGGTAGCCCCCCTAGCTCGGCGATGATGTCGACAAACGTCTTGAACCAATCCACATGATAGCGCCGGCGGCAAAAGCAGCCGACGGCTTGCTATCGAACTTCGACACGCGGAATTTCGTCTATTGACGCGCTTTGGCGAAAATCGGAGGTTGAAAGCAGGATGCGATTGTTTTGCAGGGAAACAGGGATCAGGGGTTGAGACAGGTTAGGGTAAAGCACACCTCGCCGCGAAAATGCATCGTGGCTGCTATTTGCGCCCACGATGCGTCGGCCAAAATGGAGGGAGCTAAGAATGAGTGCGTGGTTTTTCACCTGTCTTATGCTGTCGGGAGCAGCGGCGATGAGCAATAGCGGCGGCATTTTCAACAGCGTGAAAAGACTGGTCACACGAAGCGTTTCTTCGGTCGCTTCATTTTGGTATTGGCCGCCCTGTTACTTTCCGGATGTCAGCAGTCTTATGAGTGGAACCAGAAGCTCACGCTCGTCGTTGGAACGCCGGATGGCGAGGTTTCGGGCTCGGCCGTCGTCAACGAAAAAGTTTGGTTTGGGCAACAGCCTTTAAGTGGCAATCAAGTTGCGTATGAGCTTACTGGCGAGGCCGCAACCGTCGAGGTATCGCCGGGGCGCTTTCTGTTCGCGCTGCACAGCTATCTCAAGACGCTAGCGCTGGCGTCAACACTCTGGCAAAACTCTCCGCAAGAGGCTGCAGACGTCGTCTTGGCGCGCATTGAAAAGGTGAGGGACACCCGCCCCGTGCCGCCAAACATGTATCCGACGCTGGTCACCTTCACCGACCTTGCCAACCCGAAAAGCGTCAAGCTGGTCGACCCCGCCAACCTCACCGCTGCTTTCGGCTCCGGCTACAGGCTCAAATCGATCACGCTGGAGTTCACCGACGAGAAGGTGACGGAGGGGCGGGTGGAGAAGCTGTTGGGGTGGCTCGTCGATTACTACGATAAGCAGCTTGACGGAAACAAGTATCATAACGCTCAAAACCCAAGAATTAGCAACGACCTCATGGCCGGAAACTTCAACACGACGGATAATTGATGGCCTTATCAAACGACCTGTTTACTGCCATTCTTGCAATGGACTCCTATAATCGCGGGCTGACACCGGGCTTGAATTTAGCCGCAGCAGGTGCTTCTGGAACTAGCATCGGCAATGCAACACTCGGAATAGGTAGTAACACTCAACCGAGTAGCCCTGAAGCGTCCTGCCGCGCGCGCCACAATCGCCGACACCTGCGTCTGCGATTTCACAAACGACTGTGCGTCCGGCGTTGAAATGTTGATCACCAACGGCGACTGTCGCGCCCCGCCATTGACCGCGACGCCCAGCCGTCCATCCTGCCCGCGCTGCAGTGGCATGATGGCCTCTGCCCCGGCCTCGCCCAACAGGCCAAGCCCCGGGCCATTCTGGAAAAACGTCGGTGATGCCACCACGCCGCCGGATGCAAACGCCTGCACGCCGCCGGTCACCCCGCCATGGGCAAAAGGCATGATGCCGCCCAGAAGTCCGGAAAACATGGACGAGAACAGCCCCGTCAGCGGCTTCAACCCCGCGTCCAGCGCCATGCCGGAAAGGCTGAGCGCGATGCCTTTCAGTGTGTCCTCAAGGCTCTTCCCGCTCACCACCGCGCCCTTCAGCGCCGAGGTCAGCACCGAGCCAAACTGGCGCGAGCGGTCCTCCAGATTTTTCAGCGCGTTCTCAAGGTCCTGCGTGTCCGCGCGGAACTCAACGTCAACC
>JANMQE010000311.1:0-4358 GCA_031370195.1 Phyllobacteriaceae bacterium | reverse complement strand
GTCTCTGGCCGCTTCATTGTGTTGGAAACACAAAAAGGTGCTCGGCGTTCTGCCAGCGGGCACCATGAACTTTTTTGCCCGCTCGTTGCAGATGCCGCTTGATCTGGACGCTGCCATCGAAGCGCTTGCCGGGTCTGCGACCCATCAGGTTGATATTGGCACCGTGAATGGCAGGGTTTTCATTCACCAGGTTTCGCTCGGCATTCAACCGCGCATGGTCGAACTGCGCAAATCGATCCCGTATCAGTCGCGCCTCGGCAAGCGGGTGGCCAGTGTGCGCGCGGCTTTGCAGACCCTTACCAGTCCGCCATCGTTTCGCGTCAAACTGACAAATGGCAAAGAAGATCATAGCGGACATTATTCGATCTTGGCTGTTTCGAACAACGTCTACGGCGATGGCCACCTTCCTTACGCCGACACTTTGGATGACGGAGTGCTGGGGATCTATTCTGCACCGCGCCTGACGTTCTGGAAGAATATGAAGCTGGCACGGGATATGTTGTTGAGGCGGTGGACTGAGAACGAACACCTCCTGTCGCAATCAACGAACAGTGTGAAAATAGAGATGCTCTCAAAAATACACGGGCGAAAAATTTCTGTGGATGGGGAATTGGTGCCGCTCGAAAAGCTGTTGGATATCAAATTGCACCGGCGTGCGCTCAATGTGTTGATGCCGAAATGACGAGGGCAGCCCTGTATGGCTGTCCTTGTCTTGTATCTGCAAATCAGAAGGTTATGCGCTGATTGTTGCGCGCAGCATCCAGATCGCTTTTTCGTGAAATGCGAGCCTGTCTGTCAGCATGTCAGCTGTCACCATGTCATCGCCGTCGTCAGCATCCTTGGTGGCTTTGCGCAAATTGCGCGTCGCTGATTCGTGCTCGGCAATAAGATCCTCAACCATCGACTCGGCGGTTCCTGTTTCGGCGGAACCGTCCTGTGGCGCGAAATCCGCCGCATCGCTGACTTTCACCGGAGCCAGATGCCCCAACCCACGGATGCGCTCGGCAATAATGTCCGCGGCTTCAAACAGCGCGCCATAATGCTCTTCCGTCAATTCATGCAACGGCTTGAACAACGGGCCAGTGACATTCCAATGATAGATGTGACTTTTGATCGTCAGCCTGTATGTGGCCGCCAGAATGTCGGTCAGTGCCTTGGCCATCTGCTTGCGATAGGCATCTGTCAAACCAGTGTTGAGCTTGCTGGTGATTGCCCGCGCTTGCAGGACCTCATTGATTGCTTCGGTGGTCTTCAGTGCGGCTGTCATGGCAAATATCTCCAGTTGTCCAAATTCATTGCTCGATCAATCTGCCGATCTGACTGTTCGGCGTGATCTCATCGGCGGCTTGCGGTTTGCGTAGGCGTAGCCAACTGCCGCTGCGCTTGCGATGCCAATCCCGACGCGGCTGGACAGGATTGCCGGCAGCACAGCCAATGCAGCCGTCGCCGCAATTGTCGGACCGATGGACCGGCTGCGCATTGTGTTCTTGCGCTCACGCGATGACCAAATGGATGCTACGGCCAATATCAGCATGCATGCAGAGAAAAGAATCGCAGCAACGATAAGGGTTGCGACGTCCGGCGACATTCGGCGCGATAAGAAAAGCGCGCCAGAGATGAGCAGTGCGCCAAAGCCGAAAAGGGCGAGCAATCCTGCAATTCCATACAGAATTGCCTGCCGCTTCGCCCTTTTTGCCGCAATTTTGACGTCCGTCGTCAGAAGACCAACCAGCAAGGGTGCGAGGCCGCCCATCCTGATCAACGACGCGACAAGAGGGCGAACAAGAAGCCAATGCCGCCGGCGATGGCCAACGCCTGCAACGGCTTTTCACGGATGCGATTGGTCACATCACGCTCAAGCGACGAAAGTTGGTCCATAAAGTTGTCGAGCGCATCTCCAGACACCGCGTTGACGTCGTCTTTGAGATTTGTCGCAACATTCGACGCCATTTCGGTATATTCGCGCGCCTTGGACGAGCCCATCTCGGACAGGTTTGAAGCGATCTTGTAAAACTCGGACTTCGCCTGCTCGAAGCGGCCTTCCAGCTCTGCGTCGTCAATTGTATCCTTGATGACGCGCTTGGCTTTGGTTTGTGCAGTTGACATAATTTAACTCCTGAAAAAAATTTGCCTGCGTATCAACGCGGCAGCGGGCCGATGGTTCCCCAATGAGCGGCTTACGATCAGATGTAGCCGAGGAAATACAGCACCAGAACGATGGGAAGCGGGAGGCCGAGAAGCCAAAATAGAACTGCTTTCATTGAATTGAACTCCACCTTGCAGTTTTGGTCTTTGGCGATTGGCGCCAGTTTGCAGATGACGGAAAAATGCACGGCGGGAAATAAAGTTCCGTCGTTCAAAAAATTATTTCAGATCGCCATTGTGATCGACCTGCGTCTCCAAACGCTCAAGTCGGCGCTGTTTCATATCGGAACCATTCCTCGATTTGGACGTTTTCAACCCAGTCCCGACGCTTCACCTTGGGTGGTGGAAATGCGTATGACCGGGCGCAATTGGAAAAAGGATGTCAAAAATGTCGAGCGCAACAGACAAGATCAAAGGCCTTGCCAACGAGGCTGCAGGCAACGTCAAGCAGGCGGCCGGCAAGGTCGTCGGAAACCCGAACCTTGAAGCCGAAGGTATTGTGCAGGAGCGCAAGGGCGAAGCACAGCAGGTGGTCGGCAAGGTCAAGGATGCCGTCAAAAAGGTTGTCGACAAGGCCTGACAGGGTTTAGTGACACAATTTCTATCGGAATTTTCAACCTCGCAGACAGCCGTCTGCGAGGTTGTTTTTTGGCAGAATCTGCTCTGAAAATCGCTCAAAACGCGCACGAAATCTGTTCCATACGAGTTCGCATTATCGCATTGAAGATCAGTTGGCGCAATAATGGTGGCTTTGTGTTTGGCGGATGATTGTCATTTTATTGCATTGCACAATTTGTTAGCATGCGCAAAAAGAAGGCATGGAGACCAAGCCGCTCAGCGTCCTCGTTGTTGACGAGAATGTCGCCCGCGCTGCCATCATTGAGGCAGGTGTGCGCGAGGCCGGGCATGCCAACGTCACTGTCATTCATGATGTTACAGGCTTGGCTCGGCGCATTGCGGTCATTGCGCCGGACGTGATTGTCATTGATCTTGAAAATCCCAACCGGGACATGCTCGAAAGCCTGTTCCAGCTGTCGCGTGCGGTGCAGCGGCCGATTGCCATGTTTGTGGACCGCTCGGACCGCGCTTCAATGGAGGCGGCGATTGATGCCGGTGTTTCCGCCTATGTCGTCGATGGGCTGCGGCAGGAGCGCATCAGGCCAATTCTCGACATGGCAATCAGCCGGTTCAACGCCTACTCACGCATGGTTCGGGAACTTGAAGACGTCCGCAATGAGCTTGAGGGACGCAAGGTGATCGACAAGGCCAAGGCGATCCTGATGAAGTCCAAGGGCATTACCGAGGATGAAGCACATGCGCTGCTGCGCAAGAATGCCATGAACCAGAACCGCAAAATGAGCGAATTGGCACAAAGTCTCGTGCTGGCCGCCGGACTGCTGGAGTGAACGCGATGGGCAGACATGCGATCACAGCCGGATTTCTGCCACTGACGGACAGTGCGCTGCTGGTTGCGGCGAAGGTTAAAGGATTTGCTGAAGCTGAAGAACTCGACCTTACGCTGGTGCGCGAGACGTCCTGGGCAAACATCCGCGACCGGATTGCTGTCGGGCACTTCGAGGTGGCGCACATGCTGGCGCCGATGCCGATTGCCTCGAACCTCGGGCTGACACCCCTTCCCTTGCCGCTGATTGCCCCCATGGCGCTTGGGCTCGGTGGCAATGCGGTGACCGTGAGTGATACACTTTGGCAAGCGATGGCAGAGGAAGGCGCGCAAGCAAACCTTGACCCGGCGATCAACGGCGCGGCGCTGAGGCGTGTGATTGCGCGGAGATCCCAACCTGAAAAGCTGCAACTGGCTGTGGTTCACCCCTTTTCCGGCCATAGCTATGAATTGCGCTATTGGCTGGCGGCGTGCGGCGTTGATCCGCTTTCAGAAATAGATATTGTCGTCGTGCCGCCGTCCATGATGGCCGATGCGATGAAGACAGGTCGTATTGACGGATATTGTGCTGGTGAGCCCTGGAACAGCTTTGGTGTCGACAAGGCAACAGGTCATCTTGCGACAATCAAGGCGGCGATCTGGAAATCAAGCCCGGAGAAAGTGCTCGGCGTTCAGGCCGAATGGGCGGAAGCCAATCCCCAAACACTGGATGCGCTTTTGCGCGCGCTGCACAAGGCTTCAGTGTGGTGCGCGGAGAAATCCAATCATCCAGAATTGGCGGAAATCCTTTCCCAGCCAGAATGGATCAACG
>JANMQE010000292.1:0-2839 GCA_031370195.1 Phyllobacteriaceae bacterium | reverse complement strand
CTCCCGGATCAACCACAATTTCAGTAGCATCGGTCTGTCAGGCAATCAAATATCCGTCCCTGATTGTCAAAACGTGGAAAAGACGTGCCAAACTGAATCATATTGAGCACAGCCGTGCGATGTTTTGATTCTTTCGGGGTTTTTGCAACACGTGCAGTTGCATCGCGTTGAATCCCGTGATTCGTGAGTTCAGACCGTGCGGGCGAAAAAGTGATTCGCAGCATGGTGGGCGGGATTGCGGGGGTTTGCAAATCCAGCGGCGCGGTGCAGCGACATGGTGCAGCGCCAACCGGTAATCAGTAGAGTTATGAGTCCAATGCGTCGCGGGCAGCGGGATGGCAATGCCTCCATGCGACCGCACATCAGGGGGATTGTATTGGTCCGAAGCGGGGAACAGTCTGGACGCGACACGGAGCGTGAAATCCCGATGGGGATCGTGACGCAACGGCTGGTCTATTCTGTCATAGTGCGCTCGTTGATTGTCTTGTTTGTTATACTGTTTGGGTTGACCACGGCGTTTGCTGAGACGGTCAACTGGAATTATCCGGGCGCCAACGTCAACATTCTGGCTGGCAGCAGCAACACCACTGTAAACGGTGTCGTTGTAACTACGTCCGCAGCGGCAAGCGGGGCTTTCTCGTCAAACTCAGCGCAAATCACGCCCGCAGCGTCGTCCAACGGTTCTTCAGTTGGCATTATCCAGTTGAGCATGGACGCCACCATTGACAATCTGTCCGCCTTCCAGACTACAACGATTACCTTTACCGAGCCGGTGTACAATTTGGCTTTCACTGTCCTCGACATCGACGGCGGGCCGACATACAGCGGTCAATGGAACGATATCGTTGATTTCAGTTCCGATAACGGCTTTCCAGCCGGCGTTGTTACCAATGCAGCCTGGGTGAGTTACAACGCCGGAACAGGCCGTGCGACGGCGATATCAAATCAGAATGCGCAGAATGGAAACGCGAACCAGGCAAACGGAAACATTCAGGTCACCTACGCCGGCCCAGTGACCTCAATTACGATCCGCCACTACGCTGCTGATGCCTCGGGAACGGCAAATCCCTCAACCCAAGTAATTTTTATCGACGACCTTACATTTCAGCGCGCGCCAAGGCTGGCTGTGCAAAAGTCGTCAACTGGCGGAACAGGCTCCACCACCTTCAATTTTAATGTGTCGAATTCCGGTGCAGGCACGACAGCGACGACCGTGGCCACATCAGGTGCGGCGGTCACAGGCACAACAATCCGGCTGAACGCCACAAGCACAGCAACGACGATCACCGAAACCGGTCCTGCCGGATGGGCAATTTCGCCCGCAACATCGACCTGCACCGATGCAAACTCGGCGAACTCCGGCAATCCAGCATCCTTCGCCGCTGGTGTATCCGGCTTGGTCGTGACCGTTCCGGCAGCAAACATAGTGCCCGGCGCAGAACTGACCTGCGCCATCAACAACACCAAGCTTCCAACGGTCACGCTGACCAAGATTTCCAACGGCGGTGTAGGCGCGTTCACCTTCACGGGCACCAACGGCTGGGCAAGCCAGACGATCACGACAGTAACCTCCGGCACCGGCGTGACCGGCGCGGCGCAGACGCTGACCGCCGCTTCGACGGCGACCACAATCACCGAAGGCATCCCGGCCGGCTACGCATTGGCTTCCATATCGTGCACGGGCCTTGGCACCGGTGGCACGGCAACGCCAAACCTTGGCACCGGAGCCGTTGCATTTGACGCGGCAGCTACAGCGCCGGGCTCCAACATCGCGTGTACCTTCACCAACACCAGACTGCCTACAGTCACATTGACCAAGGTGTCAAACGGCGATGTCGGCGGTTTCACTTTCAACGGCACCAACGGCTTCGGCGCTGCGCAGACGATCACGACAGTGACATCAGGCACCGGGGTTGCGGGCGCAACACGTACACTGGCAGCCGCTTCAACGGCAACGACGATTACCGAAAGCATCCCTGCGGGATATGTCCTGGCTTCAATCAGCTGCACCGGGCTTGGCACCGGCGGCACGGCGAATCCCAACCTCGGCACTGGCGCAGTTGCATTAGACGCGGCAGCGACAGCGGCTGGGTCCAACATTGCGTGTACATTTACAAACACCAAATTGCCGACAGTCACGCTGACCAAGATCTCCAATGGCGGCGTTGGCGGGTTTACGTTTACGGGTACCAACGGTTGGGCAAGCCAGACGATCACCACGGTAACCTCCGGAACCGGCGTTACCGGTGCAACACAAGTTTTGACAGCCGCCTCGACCGCGACAACGATTACAGAAGGCATCCCGGCAGGCTATGCCTTGACGTCGGTCAACTGCACGGGGCTTGGCACGGGCGGAACATTCACGCCCAACCTTGCCACGGGTGCGGTGGCCTTCAACGCCGCAGCAACGGCTGCGGGTTCAAACATCGCCTGCACGTTCACCAACGTCAGGCGGCCAACCGTCACACTGACTAAAATCTCAAACGGCGGTGTTGGCGGCTTTACATTTACCGGCACGAACGGCTGGGCGAGCCAAACGATTACGACAGTGACGTCAGGCACCGGAGTGACTGGGGCGGCGCAGACGCTGACCGCAGCTTCGACCGCGACCACAATCACGGAAGGCATTCCGGCCGGCTATGCTCTAACGTCAGTGAGCTGCACGGGTCTCGGAACTGGCGGCACCGCCACGCCAAATCTTGGCACCGGCGCAGTGGATTTTGACGCGGCAGCGACAGCGCCTGGCTCGAACATTGCCTGTACTTTCACCAACGCCAGACGCCCGACAGTCACCCTGACCAAGGTCTCGAATGGCGATATTGGCGGGTTCACATTCACC
>JANMQE010000628.1:0-3332 GCA_031370195.1 Phyllobacteriaceae bacterium | reverse complement strand
TCACCGGTGCCGATCAGCGCGCGCAGGCTCTCGATATCTCCACTTTTCGCTGCTTCGACAAGCTTGCCGTGCATGGCCATGACAGCTTCCGGCAGCTTGGTCAGATCATATTCGATGGCGGGCAGCGGCGCATCCGGATCAAGATTGGGCCGAGCAGGATCATTCGGATCCCCCTCTGTGCCGTCCGCCGGCTTTTCAATCGGCAGCTCAGGGTCTTCGCCGTCCGGGTTGATCACAGGCCCGATCGGATCAGGCGCAGGAACCTGCGCACCCGGGTTCGCCGTCTCGCCCGGAGTGGTCACCGTACCGCCCGGAGGAGGCAATTCTTCCCGCTTGATTTCGCTCAGCGCCAGTTGCACACCAGCGTCACGTGGCACGGATGCCAACGCCGGCTGAGCCGCAACACCAAGCGCTCCGCTCATCAGCCATATAACAAAAACGCTGCGTGACCAGAGGCTTGCCATGGTCAGTTAAGCCATTCCTGACTGCGGAACATCCCGGCTTCCAGCTGTTGCTGCATGGCTGCCAGCAAAGAGCGGGCTGATTCTGCACCACAGTCACGCACGAGATGCGCCAGGATGGTTTCCATGCCCGCCATGGCCATGATTTCCGGCTCAACACCCTCGGAAATGCCGTCGGCCCACGCTTCGGTTTGCACCTCAAGCGCAACCAGCCGCTTCTCCTGCAGAATCCGCTCGTGCAACTCCGCCTCTGTCGCTGTCATGTCACTCACCCTCAACGCCGTCCAAGCGTCGTTAATGTCCCGTTAAATTTGTAGCACAAAGTCGAGACTTCACACCTGTTCGTTTGGCAGAAAGTTAATGCATCGTAAATGGGCAACGACCTGTAACCCGTCAGTTTCCATAGCGTGTTGATATATCAAGCGTCAGCGCCTCACCCTCGCGCATATACAACGACAATGCCGCGGTCGCAGCGTCCGTGCAGCGCAGATAAACGCCGTCATAAGATCGATAGCCGTGATTGAAACTGGCGGTGAGTTTAGCCTTGCGTTCGGGCGTTGGCACCTCGTTTTCTATCAGCTCACCCATCGAATCGCGCCAGGACGTTGACGGATCGCCGCACAGACGACGCAGGAAATGTACAGACCCGAGAACCTCCGCAAGGCGCATCAGCTTGGCCTCGTAGGGCGGATCAGGAGGCGCTGCCGTTTGCCCGAGCGTTGACGATGCGCCGACCAGAATCAAGGCTGCTGCCAACGCATAGCGCGTCAAGGATGCCAAACTGCCGAAAATCACCAACCACTCTCCACCACCATCATTGCCACATCACGCACCGATTGTGGCACCGCCAAGGCGTCCATGTCGGCAAGCCCATACCAATCAGCCGTCAAGGCATCGTCCCCCGCCTGCACGACGCCAGACACGCTGTCTGCGCGAAAAACGTGCAGCAAAAAGCCGCCCTGCGCGCCATGAATTGTGACTTGACGAAGCGCGCGCAAGGCACCAGCGACAAGCCCGGTCTCCTCTGTAAGTTCGCGACGGGCGGCCGCCTCCAGCGTTTCGCCCGTCTCAACCTTCCCACCGGGAAAGGCATGCATGCCCCTGCCCGGATTTTTGGCCCGCTGGACAAGCAGAAACCGACCGGATTGAAAGACAACCACTGAAACTGCAAGCCGCAGTCCCGCAGGTGCGTTGTCGATCACGGCATTGTTTGAAGGTCCAGACATCATTTCCAATGCGTATGGCCTTTAACGCCTTGCGTGAAGCATGTTAGCGGTCAGCACCATGAAAACAGGTGATTTGAACACAACAGACGCGCCGCACACGCCCCGCATTCCAGCTCTCGACATTGCGCGCGGACTGGCGCTGCTTGCCATGACCACGTTCCACTTCTCATGGGATTTGGAGTATTTCGGTTACGCCGAACCCGGCATAACGTCTTCGTTCGCTTGGAAATGGTATGCACACGGCATCGCATTCACGTTTCTTATGCTCGCCGGCTTCAGCATCACGCTGGCGCACGGCAATGGCATCCGTCGCGATGCGTTCTTGCGGCGGCTGTTGCAGATCAGCGCGGCTGCGGCGCTCATCAGCCTTGCGACCTGGTTTGCAACACCGGACCGCTTCGTCTTCTTCGGCATATTGCATCAAATCGCGCTGGGTTCGGTTATCGCAATTCTGTTCACACGTCTTCCGGTGCCGCTAATTATGGCCGCCGCCGCCGCGTTCCTCGCACTCCCTTCAATCTTCCGCAGCAACTTCTTTGAAACCCCGCTGTTCTGGTGGACAGGACTTGCAGAAACGCTGCCGCAATCAAACGATTATGTGCCGGTGTTTCCATGGACAGGTGCGATACTGCTGGGACTTGCGCTCGGCAGATATGTCCTGCGCCGAAACCTTGGCCCGCGTTTCGCCGCAATATCCAGTGCCGAGCAACAACCAGCACGCGCGCTGTCTTTCCTGGGCAGGCATTCGCTAGTCTTTTACCTGCTTCATCAGCCAATTCTGTTCGGCTTGGTATTCGCCGCAACTCAAATCGCACCCCCGGACCGCGCCGCCGCGTTCATCCCATCCTGCGTCAATAGCTGCGTCTCCACCAACACAGAGGCGTTTTGCCAAAACTTCTGCAACTGTGTCCAGCAAACGCTTGAATCCAAGGGTATTTTCACCGAATTGCTCGACGGCAAGCGCGAAGTTGCAAGCGACCCGCAAATCCTCGACACTACCAGCCAATGCACCGCAAGTGCTGCAGGGGGATAGCGGGGAGCAACATGACGCCATATGACAAACGCCCGAACACATTTCCATGGCCGCCGGTGATCTACGCGGCGGCGATACTCGCCGGCGCGCTGTCCGGCTATGTGCTGCCGACGCCATGGCCAGTGCGGCCATTCTCTGACTTCCTGTTCGGCATAGGGTTTCTGATCATCGCAATCGCCTTGGCAATCGACTTTGCCGCAATGCGCCTCATGCACCGGCAAAAGACCACGATCATGCCGAACAAGGCCGCCGATCACCTCGTCTCATCTGGCCCCTTCGCCGTCTCGCGCAACCCGATCTATTTGGCGAATACCATGCTGACTATTGGCGCAGGCCTGATGGCCGGCATCATCTGGTTCCTGCCACTGGCATTCCTCGCCGCGTTTGTGACGCAAAAGCTGGCAATCGAGCGTGAAGAGGCGCATTTATCCGCCAGGTTTGGCAAGAACTGGAGTGCATACACACGTAAGGTTCGGCGCTGGTTTTGAACTGACCGTTGCCGCACAACCCGTTGCATCACGACATCTGCGCGACGTGAGCGGCCAGTTGGTCAATCGCCAGACCCCACCCTTCTTCAAAGCCCATATCAGCGTGCTTTTGCGAATCGGCTGC
>JANMQE010000282.1:0-10346 GCA_031370195.1 Phyllobacteriaceae bacterium | reverse complement strand
CTCCTCCTCAAACAGCAGCGCCTGCTGTGCCAAATCCCGTGGCGCTTCCATTCCCAGATGCCGCCACGCGTTGGCCGCCAAAACCCGCCCGCGCGGCGTGCGCTGCAAAAAGCCTTGCTGGATGAGATAGGGCTCAATGATGTCCTCGATGGCATCGCGCGGCTCTGACAAGCCAGCCGCAATCGTCTCGACGCCGACCGGGCCGCCGCCGAAATTCTGCGCGATCATGTTGAGGTATCTGCGGTCAAGCGCATCAAGCCCGAGACTGTCCACCTCAAGCCGCAGCAGCGCGGCATCTGCCAGCGCGCGCGTCACTTTCTCCCCGCCGCCCGCATGGGCAAAATCGCGCACGCGGCGCAAGAGCCGTCCAGCGATGCGTGGTGTTCCACGTGATCGGCGGGCGATTTCTGTTGCGCCGTCATCGTCGAGCGGCAGCCCGAGAATCCGCGCACCGCGCCGCACGATCAGCTCCAGCTCTTCGACCGTATAGAAATTCAACCGCACCGGAATGCCGAACCGGTCACGCAGTGGATTTGTCAGGAGCCCGAGCCGCGTCGTCGCCGCGACCAGCGTGAATTTCGCCAGATCAATCTTCACCGACCGCGCCGCCGGGCCTTCGCCGATGATCAGGTCAAGCTGGTAATCCTCCATCGCCGGATAGAGAATTTCCTCCACTGCCGGAGACAGGCGGTGAATTTCATCAATAAACAGCACGTCGTTTTCTTCAAGATTGGTCAAAAGCGCTGCAAGATCGCCCGCCTTGGCAATCACCGGGCCGGACGTCGAGCGGAAGTTGACGCCAAGCTCACGTGCCATGATCTGCGCCAGCGTCGTCTTGCCAAGTCACGGCGGCCCGACAAACAGCACATGGTCCAGCGCCTCGCCGCGCGACTTCGCCGCATCGATGAACACCTTGAGATTTTCCCGCGCCGCCTTTTGCCCGACAAATTCGGCAAGTGACTGCGGCCGCAAGGTCGTATCCACGTCCTCGCCGCGCTTTTCGGGAGAAATGATGCCACGCGATACGTCGCTCATGTGAGAAGCTCCATGCCGGGGATGCGAGCGGCCTGCTGGTCAAACGTCACAGTGCGCTCGCATCCTGCTTTCCTGCACAGATGTGCAATGAGATAATCCCCCAATCTGGTTGAATTGGCTCCATCCCGCCTGATAAACTCCACACTTTCCCGCGCCTCAACGAAAAAATCATCGGAATCAAGAATCTTGCTCAGGCTGCTGCCGATTTCTTCGTTGCTGAAACGATAGCTTCTGCGCAGCACCCAAACCATTTCCGCGAGCGTTACCGCACTCACGAAGGCAGGACTTGATGGCGAACGCTCCTTGAAAAACGCGACCGCCACTTGATGCTGCCGGGCGTCATCCGCCGTCAAAAGGCGCAACAACACATTGGTGTCGACCCCGATCATGAGCGGCCTTCATTCCACTCGCGCGTGATCCGCTCGTCGTCTTCAGACAGCGCCTCGCCGACGGCTTCGTCCATTTCCTCGATGGTGAGGGCCTTCATTCCCGGGCGATGCAATATTCCGGCCAGATCTACCGCCCGCAGGTTTCGCGGCTTCACCCACGTTTTGCCACCCTCTTCAACAAATTCAACCGCATCACCCGGTTTGAGCGAATGCCGGTCACGCACTTCCTTCGGCAGTGTTATCTGACCCTTGGATGTAATCAACGCTCTGGCACCCATTTCCTTACTCCAACCCAGTTTCCTTACGTATGCATTTTAGTAAGGACACCCATAACAATCAAGGGCGCTCACCGCGCCAGCTCCTTCAACCCGAACCTGATCAGCTTGGCCGAATCCGCACCCTCGCCCGCAACCTTCATCGCCGCTGCGATCGCATTGGCGGCCATGTCGCGCGAATAGCCAAGATTGGTCAGCGCCGAAACAGCATCCGCAATCGGCTGCGGCGCAACGCCTTCACCAAGCTCCTGCTTGAGGCCAATCGTGCCCGACGCCTCGCCCGCAAAGGCCGGAGCCTTGTTCTTCAACTCCGTGACAATCCGCTCGGCGACCTTCTTGCCGACGCCCGGCGCGCGGCTGACCATCTCCAAATCTCTCAGCGCAATCGCATTGGCCAAATCCGATGGCGGCAATGTTGAAAGCACCGCCAGCGCCACCTTCGCACCAACGCCCTGCACGCTTTGCAACAACCGGAACCACTCGCGCTCCAAATGGGTCCGAAATCCGAACAACCGGATCATGTCCTCGCGCACGTAGGTCTCAATGTGCAGCACCACAGCCTCGCTTGGCGCCGGCAAATTGCCCAATGTCCGTGCCGAGCAGAAGGCGACATAACAGACCCCATGCACATCAATGATCACATGATCCTCGGCGATCTCGTCAACCGTGCCTTTGAGTTTACCGATCATGATGCCAACATCCTCATCAACGTCTGGCTTTTGCGGTTGTGCGCATGACAAATCGCGATCGCCAGTGCGTCTGCCGCATCCGGACCTTTGAAATCCGCCTTCGGCAACAGCACTTTCACCATCATCTGGATTTGCGCCTTGTCACCATGCCCGACGCCAATCACCGACTTTTTGACGGCATTCGGCGCATATTCGGCGACCGGTAGCCCCGCTTGCGCCGGCACCAGCATAGCAATCCCGCGCGCTTGGCCAAGTTTCAGCGTCGAAACAGGATCCTTGTTGACAAACGTCGCCTCCACTGCCGCCTCATGCGGCATGTGCGCGCGAACAATCGCCGAAAGCCCGTCATGCAGTTGGCAAAGCCGCGAGGCAAGATCGGCCTTCTCGTCCGATGTCACCGTGCCGCAGGCAACAAACACCAGCGAATTGCCTTGGCTCTCGACAATGCCCCAGCCCATGCGCCTGAGCCCCGGATCAATGCCAATGATGCGAATCGGCGATGCCATTCGAAGAACCCCTGTTTAGGTTCCCTACACCATCTCAAATACGTGAACAAACAGAAAACGGAGAAGAACTAGCGCCCGCCGAACGCCGCCTGCAGCAAGGTCATCTGGTCGTTTACGGCATTTCGCTTCGGCTCAACAGGCTGGCCAGCGCCGGTCTTCGGATACAGCTCGTCATCAAAACGCCGGACCATTGTCTGCATTTGCAGCGAACGTTCGACAATGTCGATAAACTTCAACGGCAATTCTTCCCAGCTTTGCGTCGCGCGCGATGCTGATGGTGTTTCAAGCTGCACCTTGGATTTCTCCTCGGCAACTTGCGCCCGCGACATCTCGCCATTGTTGGCCGCACGTTGCAGCAACAGCCAGGACGCAATCTGCATCAGCCGGGTCGTCAAACGCATCGATTCTGCGGCATAGAGCGTGGCCGCAATGCGCGAAAGCTTCTTGGCTTCAACTCTGCCCTCACCATCCAGATACGCCGCCGCCTCCTCAACGAGCTTCATGCCGTCGCTGTAAAGCGGCTTGAACCGGTCAGAAAATATCCGTCGCTCGGCAAGCCGGACCGGAGAATTTGTGACCTGTTCCTGAATTTTCATCATCTACTCTGAATGCCCGCCGGATTGCTGTTTGCCCACCCGGAGCCGGGCGGACACTGCTTCGATTCCAGACCGATATCAATTCAAATCTGATAACGAACGCCACCGTCTGAAGGTGCAGCTTTGCAGCGCGTCGCGCAAGTTTATACTTAAGGAAGGGTTAACAGCAGAAAAGTTCGCAAAAAAAGAGCCGCGAAGGGCGGCTCTCAAGAGTTTAACAGGGAGGCGTCAATCAAGGAGGTCAGGACCGCCCGGAGTGAATCGGGAAACCCGATGGAAACAGTTAACGCACGTAAAGCTTAACGAACGCTGAATCCGGCAGTTTTTAATCAAATTTTCTGGACCGATCGTCAGCCCAATAGCGCTGATGCGCCGTCCCATGTGAGCTTCGCCGACACGAGCAGCAGCATGCCGATCATGTAGGGGTAAAAAATCTCGGCCCTCATCCGCGCCACAATCCACGCACCCGCCATTGTCGACAGGATCGCCAGCGGAAACATCACCGCTGAAAGCGAAAGATTGGTCGCATCAAACTGGCCAAGCGCAAAATAAGGAATGAGTTTGACCGCATTGACGATGGCAAAAAAGATCGTGCTGGTGCCAGTATAAATCTTCGGGTCTTGCCGGAGCGGCATGGTGTAAATCTGATACGGCGCACCGCCCGCATGCGCCACAAAGCTCGTAAACCCTGCAACCGCCCCCCAAAACCCGCCGACCGGCGCATTGTGCGGTCTGCTTTCGCCAGCCGCCAGCTTGGACGGCATCAGACTGCGGATGGCAAACCAAAGTCCGATTAACCCCACCAGCAGCTTAACGGCATCATCAGTGACGACGCGCGCTGTCAGATAGCCGATGAATATGCCGAGCATTGCGCCCGGCAACATGATTTTCAACGTCGCCACGTCGCGAAAACTGCGCCATGACCAAAGGCTGACCAAATCCATGACGATCAGGATCGGCAGCATGATCGCCGCACCCTGCACCGGCGAGACAACAAGCGCCAGAAACGGCACTCCCAATTGGCCAAGCCCGCCAAGCCCGCCCTTGGAAAGCCCGACAAAAATAACCGCCGGAATGGCTGCCGCATAAAACAGCGGGTCGCTTAGAAGCTGATGCATGGGTCGCCGCTGCCTGTGAGTATCCGCCAGCATTATCCAACGGCCGTTACCTTGACCAGACCCCGCCCTGTTCAAATCCACTCCGATCCACTATTCCAGCTTCAACCCGCTTTGCTGCGCGCAATTCCCATGCACGCCGAAATTCGGGCAAATTTGCCAGCCAATGGCTGATACATATTCATGAAGGGCCACTACGTGACTGAACCAAACACCCGCTGCCGCCTCGTCTTGATCGCCTCGCCCGCAGGCGAGGTTCCGGCAACACCGGAAGCCGTCGCCAAGGCCATGAAAGGCGGCGACATCGCGTCCGTGCTGCTCGCGCGCTTCGGTGCCGCGGAAGAAGCGTTCCGTGATTGGGCGGCAGATGTCGTCCCCGTCATTCAGGCGTCAGGTGCAGCTGCGGTCATCGTAGATGATACGCAAGCCGCAGGCCGCACAAAGGCTGACGGCGTCCATATCAGCGGTGGCAAGGCAATGCTGGCCGATGCGGTAGCCAAGTTCCAGCCGCGCTGGATTGTCGGCACCGGTGTGCCAAGCTCCCGCCACGACGCCCTCGAACTTGGCGAAGAGCGCCCGGATTATCTGTTTGCCGGCAAACTCGATGGCGATGCGCAACCGGAGCCAAATCCCAAAGCGCTCGACCTTGCCGAATGGTGGGCGGCAATGATCGAAATCCCCTGCATCGTCATGGCAGGTTATGCGCCCGAAAGCGTCGTTGCCGCCGCCAGCACGGGCGCGGAATTTGTTGCCGTCAGCGCCGCTGTCTTTGGCGGCGGGCGCGATCCGGAAGCCGCTGTCGCACACATCAATGCGCTGCTCGACGCTGACGCCCCGAACCTCGCCGAGGCCGCGAATGCCAGCTGACAAGCCGCTTTATGCTTTCATTGCGCTCACCCTGCTTGCAACAGTGGCAGCTCCAACGCCGTCCATGTCAGCAGGAGAGCCCGCGCCGCTCGACCCCTTGCGCCTTGGCGACAAAATCCCGGACGACGCCTACGGCGCCTATCAGCGCGGACTGTACAAGACCGCACTGAGCCTTGCCCTTGAGCGCGCCAAGACCGGCGACGCGGAAGCCATGACGCTTGCCGCTGAAATCCTGTCGCGCGGGCTTGGCGTCTCGCAGGATTTGTCGCAAGCGGCACAGCTTTACAGCAAGGCCGCAGAAAAAGGCGTCCTTGAATCGCAATTCCAAACCGCATTGTTCATGCTGCAAGGCAAATATCTGACCAAGGATGAGGCGAAAGCCAGAGCCTATCTTGAGAAGGCTGTTGCAGGCGGCCATGCTTTGGCTGCGTTCAATCTGGGACAATTGGTCCTGTCCAAAGCCACCAGCGACGCTGAACGGAAGAAGGCCTATGATCTGTTCCTGCGCGCAGCGGACGCCGGTCTTGCCGATGCGCAATATGCCGTCAGCCAATTTCTCGCCAACGGCACCGGCGGCGTTGCATTTGACGAAGCAAAAGCCCGCGTCTGGCTGGAAAAAGCCGCGCGCCAAAACTATGACACCGCCATGCTCGATTATGCCAGCTGGCTGATCGACGGCATCGGCGGCAAGAAGGACTATCCCGCAGGTTTCGCATGGATGAAGCGCGCAGCGGAAAGCGGCAACGTCGCCGCCCAACGCCAGCTCGCGCGTCTCTACGAAAACGGCATCGGCACCAAAGGTGATACCGTCACGGCGGCAGCCTGGTATATCGTCGCCAAGCGCGCGCGACTGCATGATAGGGGGCTCGACGATTTGCTCGATGGCCTCACCGACGAAGAGATGAAGAAAGCCATCGAGCTCGCCAACCGGCTGAAGTGAGAGGTGCACTTGCCTGATTTGCCTTTTTATGGTCTTACGCGGCACCATTTCCCGGCTTCGCACTGAGGCCGCAGCAAATCCAAGTTTCCGAAAGAACCAAAATGAAAATCAACGGCAATGAAATCCGTCCAGGCAATGTGATCGAACATCAGGGCGGTCTGTGGGCTGCAGTGCGCTGCAATCACGTCAAGCCGGGCAAGGGCGGCGCTTACAATCAGGTCGAACTTAAGAACCTGATCGACGGCACCAAGCTCAATGAGCGTTTCCGCTCCGCCGAGACTGTCGAAAAAATCCGCCTTGAACAGAAGGACTTCACATTCCTTTACGAGCAGGGCGAAGCCTTGGTGTTCATGGATCAGGAATCTTACGAGCAACTCGAATTGCAGAAGGAGTTTGTCGGCGACCGCTCGGCATTCCTGCAGGATGGCATGAAGGTTGTCGTCGAAATGCACGAAGAGCGCCCGATCGGCATCGCGCTGCCCGATTACGTGACGCTCGCCATTGTCGAGGCCGACCCGGTCGTCAAAGGCCAGACTGCCGCCTCATCCTACAAGCCGGCAATCCTCGAAAACGGCATCCGCATCCTTGTGCCCCCGTTCATCTCGTCCGGCGAACGCGTCATTGTCGACACCAACGAACTGACCTACGTGCGGCGCGCAGACTGATTAGCGTCCGCAAAGAGAGATATCAGCAATGGCACGTTCAGCGCTCCTCCATGTCATGGTTCAAGCCGCCATCAAGGCCGGCAAGTCGCTGTCGCGTGACTTTGGCGAAGTACAGAACCTTCAGGTGTCCATGAAAGGCCCCGGCGATTATGTCAGCCAGGCCGATCGCAAGGCCGAGGAAATCGTCAAGGCGGAACTGATGCGCGCGCGGCCAGATTACAGCTTTCTCGGCGAAGAAAGCGGCACCGTCGAAGGCATCGATGGCCAGCACCGCTGGATTGTCGATCCGCTCGATGGGACCACCAATTTTCTGCACGGCATCCCGATGTTCTCGGTCTCGATAGCCCTCGAGCGGCAGGACCAGATCGTCGCGGGCGTTGTCTACAATCCGGCCCTTGACGAACTCTACACCGCCGAGCGCGGCGGCGGTGCATTCCTCAACGACCGCCGCCTTCGTGTTGCCGCCCGCAACAAGCTCACTGACGCTGTTGTCGGCACCGGCGTGCCCCACCTTGGCCGCGGCGAGCATGGCAAATATCTCATTCAGTTGCGCAACGTCATGGGCGAAGTCGCTGGCATCCGCCGCGTCGGCTCCGTCGCGCTCGACCTTGCCTATGTCGCCGCTGGCCGGTTCGACGGTTTCTGGGAAGACCATCTGAATTCATGGGACATCGCCGCCGGCCTGATCCTTATCCGCGAGGCAGGCGGCTTTGTCTCCGACACGGCAGGCGGCCAAACCATGCTCACCAAAGGTTCGGTTTGCGCGGGCAACGAGTTCATCCACAAGGCCTTGCTGAAAACCATCGCAAAACCCGTCTGAGAGTCCGTTTCGAAATTCGCAAGGCCGAGTCGAAAATGGTGATTTTCGAGCATCGGAGCGGAGCGTACTTTTGGGTACGTGAGCACCGAAGCGCAGAAAAGCGCCATTTGCAGACCGGCTTTGCGAATTTCCAAACGGGCTCGGAGAGCACTCGACGGTTCACAACCGCCATCGCCACTTTCAATTTCGCCGCATTCTGCGTTAGGGTTAATGGGGCAAGTGCGTCGCGCAGCGCATGATGGGGTAAGGCATGGCAGTTTCGGCAGTCAAACAAGCATCCAAACGGTTCGGCCGCGACACGTATGAACTCGACCGGCTGTCCAGCCCTCAGGTATTCCTGCTGTCCATGGTGATCTTTCTCGCCATTTCCGCCTTCGTTGGCGCAATCCTTTATCGTCAGGTCTCCAAAGCCTTTTCCGCCAATCCGGGCCTCAATGGCCTGATCGTTGGCGTGCTTCTCATCGGCATTTTGCTGGCCTTCCTGCAGGTCATCCGCCTTTTCCGCGAAGTGCACTGGGTCAACGCCCTGCGCGGCGGCGAGGCTGATGATGGCGTCGATCCGGTCCTGCTCGCACCGATGAAGGCACTGGTCGGCCGTCGGCAGTCGTTCGTCATGTCAACCGTGACCATGCGCTCGATCCTAGATTCCATCGCCACGCGCCTTGATGAAGCCCGCGACATCTCGCGCTATCTGACCGGCCTTCTGGTGTTTCTTGGCCTGCTGGGTACCTTCTGGGGCCTGTTGCAAACCATCTCATCCATCGGCGACACCATCGCCACCCTCGATCCGCAGGGCGGCAATGCAAGTTCAATGTTGGACTCGCTCAAGGCCGGACTGTCAGCGCCGCTGGCAGGCATGTCCACGGCCTTTTCCTCGTCCTTGCTCGGCCTGTCCGGCTCGCTCATCCTCGGCTTTCTCGATCTGCAGGCGGGCCGCGCCCAAAACCGCTTTTACACCGAACTCGAAAACTGGCTGTCCTCGGTGACGGACCCGGACCACGGCGGCGCACCCGTTGCAGCTCCCTCCGTTCAGGCGACAAAAAACGATGAGATGCGCCTGCTCGCCGACCGGCTGAAACTGGTGACCGACACGACAGGCAGCGGCAACCAGAAGACTGTCGCCGCGATGGCCAATCTCGCCGAGGGCATTCAGGGCCTGGTCAAGAATATGCGCAGCGAACAGCAACTGATGCGCGACTGGGTTGAAGCACAGGCCGCAGATCAGAAAGCCATGCGCGCCACGCTCGAAAAGCTCGCCCGCGCCCTGCCCGACAAGAAGGCCTGACCGCATGGCCCTCGCCCGCAACCGCCAGACACGGCAAGTCGATTACTGGCCGGGCTTCGTCGATGCCCTGTCAACGCTGCTCCTGTCGATCATGTTCCTGCTGTCCGTCTTCGTGCTGGCACAATATCTTCTGTCCAACGAACTGTCCGGCAAGGACGACGTGCTCGACCGGCTGAATTCACAGATCAGCGAGCTTACCAATCTCTTGGCGCTCGAAGAAGGCGGCAAACAGGATCTCGAAAATTCGCTCGCCAATCTCCAAGCCTCGCTCGTTGCGGCGGAGACCGAGAAAACACGCCTCCAGTCATTGCTGAACCAGGGCGCTGGCGCTGGCGCTGCGGCGCTGGCGAAACTGTCAGATGTGGAAAAGACCCTCGACTCAGAAAAGCAGATCAGCCAGCGGGCGCTCAACCAAGTCGAGCTCCTTAACCAGCAGATCGCCGCATTGCGCACCCAGATCGGCGCGCTCGAAGACGCGCTCGACGCATCTGAATCCCGAGACCGCCAGTCCAACACCAAGATCGCCGATCTCGGCAAGCGCCTCAACGTCGCCCTTGCCCAGCGCGTGCAGGAGCTGAACCGCTACCGCTCCGACTTCTTCGGCCGCCTGCGCGAAATCCTCTCCGACCGCGAAAACATCCGCATCGTCGGCGACCGCTTTGTCTTTCAGGCCGAAGTGCTGTTCCCCTCAGGCCAGGAAGTCATCAACGACGCGGGCCGCGAGGAGATGAAAAAACTCGCCGGTGCCATCGTCGAACTCGCCAAGGAAATCCCGCCGGAAATCGACTGGGTCCTGCGCGTCGACGGCCACACCGACGCCGTGCCCCTGTCCGGCAACGGCCGCTACAAGGACAATTGGGAGCTCTCGTCCGCCCGCTCAACCTCGGTCGTCAAACTCCTGATAGAAAACGGCGTCCCCCCCAGCCGCCTCGTCGCCGCAGGCTTCGGCGAATTCCAGCCACTGGAGCCGGGCGATACGGCAGAGGTGATGTCGAAGAACCGCAGGATTGAATTGAAGCTGACGGAGAAGTAGGGGGCAACCCTCATTTTCCCTTTGGACTATCAGAGCACGTCAATTGGCCGCAGACATAAGCTCACGTTCATTTGTGGCATCGACAACTTGAATGTTGTTTGCCTCAAACTGTTCAACGGTCTCCTTGAACG
>JANMQE010000255.1:0-6632 GCA_031370195.1 Phyllobacteriaceae bacterium | reverse complement strand
TCGGGCTTTTGCTTGTTTACGCTTTCGCGGGGCTCTTCTACTATGCGGGCGTGCGAAACATCGCCCTGAACGCGACCCTGATCGACAACACCCACAATCTCGTCTCTGACATGCCGCGGTTGAAATATGTTTGGGTGGCGGCGACGAATTTTCTCGCCTCCATCTTCACATTCGGGCTTTTGCGCCCTTGGGCGGCGGTGCGCATGGCGAGGTTCCAGGCACAGCATACGGCTGTCGCGTTCAAGGGGGATCTTGGCGAAGTGTTCTCAAGTGTAAAGTCGGATGAATCGGCGTTTGGCGGCGAGTTCATGGATCTTGAAGGGATTGGTATTGGCCTCTGACAATCGCATTGTGGCGCATGGCGAATGGTTTCCGGCGCTTTCCGGCAACGCCACCGTTTCCAGCTTGATCAACGAATTTGGCCAGATGAAAGTTTTCGGGCCTGACAAGCGGATGCTTACGTCGTGTTCGTTAAGTGACATGCGCATTTCGCCGCGCGTCGGCACGATTGCCCGCAGCGTGACATTTCCGGATGGCAGCACTTTCCTGTCGGAAGACAATGCGGCGATTGACAATTTGGTGCGGCAAGTCACCGGTGCCAAGGGGGATATCGTCCACGGTCTTGAACGGTTTCATCCCCGGCTGTTTGGCTTGGTGGCCCTGGTCGTGCTCTTGGCGGTCGGAATCTACCGCTACGCTCTGCCATTTTTGGTGGAGGCTGCCGTGTTGATCACGCCGTCAGTGGCGACCGAGTTGCTTGCCAAGGGTGCATTGGAAACGCTTGATCGAGTGGCACTGGCGCCATCTGAACTTTCTCGCGAGCGGCAGGACGCGCTGCTGAAATCATTCAACGACGTTGCAAAGTTTTCGCCTTCGGGATCAGCACGCTTCACATTGAATTTCCGCAAGGGAGGTTTCGTCGGCCCCAACGCTTTCGCGCTGCCCGATGGAAATCTTGTTATTACTGATGAATTGATTGATCTGGCGGACGGCGATGACGAGCTTATTCTTGGTGTTCTGGCGCACGAAATGGGACATGTCGAATATGAGCATTCGCTTCGTCAACTTTACCATGCGGCGGGAGTGGCAGGTCTCATCATGCTGATTGGCGGAGACATTGGCGAGGGCGCGCAGGACGTTCTCGTCCAAGGCAGCGGCTTGCTGGCGCTGTCTCATTCACGAAGCGCAGAATCTGCAGCTGACCGGCACAGTGTTGAGATCATGCTCAAGGCCGGACGTGATCCCATTGCCATTGCCCGCTTTTTCGAGCTTCTGGAGAAGCATCTTGGCGACAGTTCAGAAACCAACATGTTGTCCAGTCACCCCGGTACGCCGGAACGCCGGGCGCAAGCCTTGGAGTACGCACGGGAGCTTGGCGCGAAATAGGCGGGATTGCCCGTGTTTAAACGGACATGACAAGCGGATTTAAATTGCTTAAATGCGTTTCAAGTGTGTGGGAGTCGGGCTTTGGCGCAGAAAATCAAACTCTCGACAATTGCTGATGCGCTGAGCGTTTCCACTGCCACCGTTTCGCTGGCTTTGCGCGACAGTCCGCTGGTGGCGGACGCGACGCGTGACAGGATCAAGGACGAGGCGGCCAAGCTCGGCTACATTTACAATCGCCGTGCGGCGAGCTTGCGCACGTCGCGGTCGGGAATCGTCGGCGTTGTAGTGCATGACATCATGAACCCGTTCTATGCGGAAATCCTGCGGTCAATTGAGACTGAACTCGATAAGCAGCGGCAGACGTTCATTCTGTCCAACCATTATGACTCCGTGGAAAAGCAGCGGAATTTTCTTGAGACGCTGATGCAGCTTGGTGCGGATGGCGTGATCATGTCTCCGGCAATCGGGACGCCTGCGTCGGACATTCAACTTGCCGAAGACAATGGACTGCCTGCCGTGCTGATTGCGCGCTCGGTCGAAGGTGCGCATGTGCCTGTGTTCCGCGGCGATGACTCATTTGGGATCGGGCTTGCGACCAACCATTTGATTGAGCTTGGCCACCGGCGGATTGCCATGGTTGGCGGCACCGACCAGACATCGACCGGGCGCGACCGCTATCACGGCTATGTTGTGGCGATGCAGAAGGCGGGCATTGATGTGCTGGCGGACCTGCGTTTGCCCGGCCCCCGCACCAAGAAGGAAGGGTTCGAGGCGGCCCAGCAGTTTCTGGCGATGCGCGAGAAGCCAACCGCTGCCGTGTGCTGGAATGATCTTGTGGCCATCGGTCTGATGAGCGGGATTGCGCGCGCGGGCTATCTGCCGGGGCGTGATTATTCTGTAACCGGATATGATGATCTCGAAGAAGCGTCGATTGCGACGCCTGACTTGACCACGGTCTGGAACGGGCAGCGCGAGGTCGGGAGGCGCGCGGCGCGGGCGCTGATTGAGCGGCTGTCCGGCGTTCCCGCCTCGGCGCGGCAGGAGTTGATCACGCCGATCCTGACCGTGCGCCATTCGACATCCGCGCCGAAGGAAATGTCCTGACATGAGTCTGAAGCCGATCCGCGTGCTGGTTCC
Organism: Phyllobacteriaceae bacterium; assembly: GCA_031370195.1. GTDB lineage: Bacteria > Pseudomonadota > Alphaproteobacteria > Rhizobiales > Rhizobiaceae > JANMEX01. The sequence goes on along the minus strand of JANMQE010000255.1, from coordinate 4,109 downwards.
CGGGCGGTTCAATCCGCATGCGCTGGAGCGCATCCGCAACGCGTTTACGGCTGTGGAGATTGTGACTGGCGATGCAGCGCTGATTGATGCGGACATGGCGGATAGCGTGCGGGCAGTTGCGGCGATGACGACTATTTCAGCAGACCTGATGCGGGCTCTGCCGAAGCTGGAAATCGTCGCCAATTTCGGTGTCGGCTATGATGCTGTGGACAGCCGCCACGCCGGCGCGAACGGCATAATGGTGACCAATACGCCGGATGTGTTGACGGAAGAAGTCGCCGATACGGCCATCGGATTGCTGCTCAACACTGTTCGTGAATTGTCCGCGGCAGAGGCCTACATGCGGGCTGGCGATTGGTCGGCAAAAGGCAATTATCGGCTGACTCCGCTGACGTTGCGCGGTCGGACGGCTGGCATCTTCGGCATGGGGCGGATCGGACAGGCGATTGCCACTCGGCTTGAGGCGTTCGGTGTTGCGGTGCACTATCACAACCGGCGCAAGGTTGAGGGATTGGGCTTTCCCTATCATGCGACGCTTGCGGAGTTGGCCCGCGCGGTGGACATTTTGATCGTTGTCGTGCCGGGCGGGGCGGGAACACTGCATGCGGTCAACGTCGAGGTGTTGTCTGCGTTGGGTGCGAATGGCGTGCTGATCAACATCGGGCGTGGATCGACTGTTGATGAGGAGGCGCTGATTGCGGCGATGAACAATGGCGTGATTGCGGCTGCAGGGCTAGACGTGTTTGACAATGAGCCGCATCTGAGACCGGAGTTGTTTTCGCTGCCGAACACCGTGCTCTTGCCCCACGTCGGATCGGCCTCGGTTCATACGCGCAAGGCGATGGGTGATCTTTGTGTTGACAATCTGGTCAGCTGGTTTTCCGGCAAAGGGGCAATGACGCCAGTGCCTGAAACATTGCATTTACAAAAAGTGACAGAAATTTAACCACTTTTTTCGATTGTTAACTTTCGGGTAAGTATTGTGGCCGCAAACTTCTGTATCGTGAAAACGAAACCAGGGTCCGGAAACGCATCATGATCAGAACAATATTCAGCTTGGCTCTCGCCGGAATTGCGTTGACGCCTTATGCCGACACGGGAACACCGCCGACTGTGTTGCCATATGCCGATGTTGATCCGATCCAAACATCTTCGATGAAAACGGGAAGCCGCACCGAATATCTGGCATCTGCGGCTTCCGGCAGAAGCTGCCGGATTGTTGTCGCTGTGCTTGGAAGCGGTGATGCGGCGGCAAGTGCTGACGCGAATTGCGCAGGGGTTTATCCGGGACTCGATACTTTGGCACACTGGTCGTCGGCCGGAGGAAATACCGTCAACCTCTTCACCAAGAGCGGCACTGCTTTGCTTGAACTCGGACCATCGGACGGTTTTGCATTTGAGGCCGTTTCGCCTGCTGCGGCGCAGGTGACCTTCTCGGAAATATGACCCTGTCTATTCCGCCGCCACCTTGTGGCGGTTGTGGAAGAGGTGATGTCTGGCGGCATCGCCGAATGCGCTGAAGATGGCGCTTGAGGCTTCGTCTTCCTTGACCCAATATTCCGGATGCCATTGAACGCCGACGGCAAAGGCGCGCGCGCCGCGCACCGACACTGCTTCAATGGTGCCATCATCTGCAACGGCTTCGACATCCAATCCTTTTGCGAGGCGCTCGATGGCTTGGCGGTGCAGCGAATTGACCTGGACTTTTCCTGCGCCAATGATCGAGGCGAGACAGCTGTCGGGCTTGACGTGCACCGGCTGATGAATGCGGAAGCGGACTTTCTGATCTTCACTTGAGGCGGCGCGGTGATCCATCCGGCCTGCAAGCTCCTGGATTTCCGTGGCGATGGAGCCCCCGAGCGCGACGTTCAATTCCTGAAAGCCGCGGCAGATGGCCAAAAGCGGAATGCCGCGCTCAACCGCGCGGCGCAGCAGCGGAATTGCGGTTGCATCGCGCGCCTCGTCGAATGGCTCGTGGGCGATGGATGGCTGCACTTCGTAAAGCTGCGGATGGACGTTGGTCTTGGACCCTGTTGCCATGACGCCATCGACCTGATCGAGAATGGAGTCAATGTCGATGCGGCTGCCGAACGACGGGACAATCAACGGCGTGACGCGGGCAACGCCGACTGCCGCTTCGAGATAGGTCTGCGGCGCTGAATGCCAGGTGTAGCCATCGAACTGGCGGACATCTCCGGTTACAGCAATCAGCGGCTGGCGCATTTTTGGGCATTTCTCTTTGTTGTCGCTTTGCTGTTTGTAGCTGCGCTTGGCGGAACCGGCAAGCATGTTGGATTCATCTCTTTCAACCGCTCGCAGCACTTTACACCCTCAAAACGCCATGCAAGTCTTCGGTCATGGTCCGGCATCAAGTGGAGTGCTGACACCGGGACCAGAACAATCCGGGAGAGAGTTTATGGATCGTCGTTCGTTTATCAAAAATGCCGGCACGATGAGTGTTGGCGCTGCTGCAACCGTGACTTTGGCTGCACCGGCGATTGCGCAGACTGCGCCGAAGATTTCGTGGCGCTTGACGTCATCGTTTCCGAAGTCGCTCGATACAATTTTCGGCACCGCGCAGACGATGGCCAATCATGTCAAGGAAGCGACGGATGGCAACTTTGAGATTCAGGTTTTTGCCGGTGGTGAAATTGTGCCGCCGCTGAAAGCGGTTGATGCGGTGAGCGACGGCACTGTCGAAATGTGCCACACGGCATCTTACTATTTCTGGGGCAAAGACCCGACTTTTGCGCTGGGTACCGGCATTCCTTTCGGCCTCAACGCCCGCCAGATCAATGCCTGGTTTTACTTCGGTGGCGGCAATGATTTGATGAACGAGTTTTACGGCGCGCAAGGTCTGGTCGGATTCCCGTGCGGAAATACCGGCGTCCAGATGGGCGGCTGGTTTCGCAAGGACATCAACACCGTGGCAGATTTGCAAGGTTTGAAAATGCGCATCGGCGGTTTTGCCGGCAGCATTTTGACCAAGCTTGGCGTTGTGCCGCAGACTATTCCCGGCGGTGATATTTATCCGGCGCTGGAAAAGGGAACCATTGATGCCACCGAATGGATCGGGCCGTACGATGATGAAAAGCTCGGCTTCTACAAGGTTGCGCCAAACTATTATTATCCCGGCTTCTGGGAAGGCGGTTCGTGCCTTCATGCGATGGTTGCAAAGGCCAAGTTCGACGAGCTGCCGGCCAGCTATAAGTCCATTTTGACGACGGCCTGCCAAGCTGCAAATTGCGACATGATGGCAAGCTATGACTATAAAAATCCGGCTGCGCTGAAGCGACTGGCTGCTGCCGGTGCGCAGTTGAAGCCGTTCAGCCAGGAAATTCTTGACGCGGCATACACGGCGGCACTGGCGACTTATGCCGAAATCAATGCAGTCAATCCGGCGTTCAAGAAGATCTACGACAGTGTGCTGGAATTCAAGAAAGACGCTTATTTGTGGGCGCAGTTCTCTGAATATACGTATGACACATTCATGATGACGCAGCAGCGGAACGGGAAGCTGTAGGGCCGGATTATCAAACGGGGTGGCAGGTCCGGACGAACCGGCGCTGCCGCCCTTTATCCTCCACAGCGTCGTCTTTCCGGGCTGCGTGAGCCGAGCCCGGAAGCGAGAAATGGGAAAGGCGGAGGAAGGGTGAGTCCGTCGTCCATCGCGACACTCAATCCATTGATTTTGTTGATAAATATCCACCGGCACGACTCTGGGTTCCGGGTTCCGCGTCGCGGCCCCGGAATGACGAAGTTTTTGGGATTTGTTGAATAAAAACAGGCGTTCGCGCCGATTGCGCTCACCCCGTATCGGGTCCGTTCACCGCGTGGAGCGCCAATCCGTGACATTCCCGAAGCACATCATCCACGGCGTGAATGCTTCGTTGCCGCCAGCCCGGCGGGAAACCGGGGCGGAAGGGTGTGATGCGTGTTGGCCGTCTCGCCTTGAGCAACTCGTCGCGGCGGGCTTGCCAACGTGCGAGGCGGCGGGCTTGTTTGGGGATGTCGCTGAGGGCGGCCCGCAAGGCGCGCATGCGGCTGAAAAGGAGCGTGGCGTTGATGGGCTCTTCGGGCTGCGAGATGGATTGCGCGAAGTCGCTGGC
>JANMQE010000241.1:0-2107 GCA_031370195.1 Phyllobacteriaceae bacterium | reverse complement strand
GCGGGACAGCGTTGTGCGCATCCAGCCATTCCAGCCGTGCGGCATGTCGAGCACCACAGTCGGGGCGCTGCGCTGGGCGATTTCGATGATTTGCGTAAATGCATCGGCGTCAAAGTCGTAGGTGCGATCCAAAGTCGACGGCGCCGCCAGAAGCGACAGGCGCTCCGAGCATTGGGCCAGAAGCCGGTCGAGATAGACTTCGTCGATGCGCTCCGGCGAAAACACCGCTTCAGCCATACCTTGCGCAGGATCCTGGTCAAAGTTGATGTTGGCGGTCCCGAACGGCAAATCCATATCGGCGATGACGACTTCATTCTTGAACAGATTGGAAATCGTCCAAGCCAGATTGTGTGCTATCGTTGAAGACCCGACGCCGCCTTTGGCTCCGAGCACGGCGATTGATCTGCCAATCGGAGCGGCATCAGGGGTCACGAAGATGCCCGAGATGACAGCGATGACGTCGGCCAGCGAGACCGGCGCAACCATGTATTCCGAAATGCCGGCTCGGATCAAATCACGGTACAGCTGAACGTCATTGTAATGTCCGACAACGACCACTTTGGTCGTTGGATCGCAGACCTCTGCCAACCCGGACAGATCTGCCATCATCGACTTTGGTTCGGCAGACGTCTCGACAATAATCAAATTCGGCGTCGGATTGGAGTGATAATATTCGACCGCGCTCACGACGCCGCCGCGTTCGACGCGCATGTGAGCCCGCGCAAGGCGACGGTCTGCCATCACACGTTCCATCGGCTTGGCAACGGAATCGGTCTCGCAGAATGCCTGTATCGAAATGCGGGGCACCGGCCGAAGTTCCTGCATGGCGGCAATTTCATGCTCGCTTGCGGGATCAAATTCCGGGTCGTGGTCCAAGGCCAGATTGTTCATGTTGTTTACCCTCATACCACCGGTCAATAGTCTACTTCGCTCGAGCCCGGCGTAACCGGCTTTTGATATGTCTTGATCACTTCACCGCGCTTGATCGCGTCAACCTGCGACATTGCTCTGGGGCCAAGCAGGTCGGCCGGATTGGCAATCATGGCCGCCAGATTGTTTTGATAGGAGCAGCCGAAATCGGCGTAATGCTTGTTCTCGGTGTCCTGCGACAGGTCCTCTGGCCACTTGCCGCACTGGTCAGTGGACGCCGCCAGCGCACGGTAGGCAATGCGGACCGGATTTGCACCGTCAGACGCCGGGGCGTAACCTGTCGTGATGATGTAACCGGACGGAACGCCGCCTTTGCGCAACGCAGCGACAATATCGCCGTGGACGCGCTTTGCCGCTGCCGCGTTGGTTCCGCCTTGTGGCAGCATGATCTGGACCGGCCCGGAGCCATTCGACTTGTACTGGCCGACAAAGCCTTCGATTACCGATCTCTGCGCCAGCGAAATACCCTTGTCGCTCGCTCCAACCAGGACGTCCAGATGCTCTTCCTGTTCGGCAAGCGAGATCGGGTGATTGGTGCGGTAATCGTCCGGGATGGACCCGACTTCGATATGGTGGCGGTTCTGGAAATAGCCGCAACCGGGTAAAAACAACATCGCCGATGCGAGGATTGCAAGGCCGACGACGTTTGATTTCGAGCCGGAGGCAACAGCGGGCGCGTTGCCCTGGGCGCTGGACTGATTCATCTTTACGCGAGACATCTGGTCTTCTCCGGTCACTTGTAAATGAAGCCGACGACGCCGTGGTAGCGGCCGTTCGGAAGTTTGGTCTGGGTGGTGCCATAGACGCGGTTGACGCGGCCAAGCAGGTAGCCGGCGCCATCTGAGGCGGCGTTGAAATTGTCGTCCGGCTTGGCAAGCTTGTTGCGGGCCACCGGGCGCACAAGATAGGGCGTTACGATGATGACGAGCTCTGTCTCGTTGCGGACAAAGTCGCGGCTGCGGAACAGTGATCCGAGGATGGGAATGTTCTTGGCACCCGGGAACCCATTTATGACCTGGCGCACGTCATCACGCACGAGACCAGCGATCATCATGGAGCCGCCGGACGGCAGTTCAATTGTCGTATCAGCAAGACGCTTGCGGATTGAAACCAGATTGGTGCCCGCCATCTGAATGGAATTTTCGTTGGTGGGCTCTGAAACCGCGGTGCGGACCTT
>JANMQE010000206.1:0-1960 GCA_031370195.1 Phyllobacteriaceae bacterium | reverse complement strand
CAACCGGATTGTTGGCGAACCATGTGCGGCGAAGAATGACAAGCGTTGCGGCGGCGGTCATCCATGCCAGTGCATCGAACGTGCTGTGGATCAGGAGATGGCTGGCAGCGGTTTCCATTGCCCACTGGAATCATGGCGGTTGCCGCCTGTCAAACCTCACGTTTGCAAACCGGCTTTGCGGCGAGACTTTGATGTGGCAAAACCACACGCGGCGTGCCGCATTCGGGGGTGACAGCGGTGGAAGTAAACAGTTTGCGGGACCGGATCGGGCGGATAATCTGGGGGCAGGATGCGCGCTTCGGCTCGGCGTTTGATCAGATCATGATCGCTGTCATTCTGGTGTCGATTTTCGGTCTGTCGATATCTACCGTTCCGGGCTTACCGGCGTGGACGGAGCCGCTGCTGAATGCGCTCGATGTGATTGTGCTCCTGCTGTTTACAGCGGAATATCTGCTGCGGCTTTGGACGGCGCGCAACCCCTTGCGTTATGCACGCAGCTTCTGGGGTGTGGTTGACCTTCTGGCGATCTTGCCGTTCTGGCTGACGATTGGAGGCAATTTTCAGGCGCTGCGTTCGCTGCGTCTGTTGCGAATCCTGCGCATCGGCAAACTGGCGCGGCATGTGGCGGCGCTCGACCGGATTACACGGACGTTTCAGCTGATCAAGGAAGAGCTGATCGTCTTCGGGTTTCTGGCGTTGATCGTGATGTTCATTTCGGCTGTCGGCATTTATGAATTTGAGCATGACGCACAGCCGGAAGCGTTCGCCTCAATCCCGCATGCGCTGTGGTTTGTCGTGGTGACTCTTACGACTGTCGGTTATGGCGATGTTTATCCCGTAACTGCGGGCGGGCGGTTTTTCACGTTCTTCATTTTGATCATCGGGCTTGGCGTGATTGCTGTGCCGACGGGGCTCATCTCCTCGGGCCTCAGCCGGGCGCGGGAGGAGGAGAAAGAGCGCAAGAAGACGAAGAGCAGCGAGCGGGACGAGAAGGGCGGCGGTTAGGCAATCAACTCCTCTGCCAGCTTCCGTGCCTCTTTATCAACGGCAATGACGCTTTGAATGTCTGACGCGACCGGTGCGCCGAGCTTTTCCATTACCAATTCCACGATCTCCGCCATCGCCAGAAAGGGTATCTTGCCAGTGATAAACGCCTCGAGCGCCGCCTCTTTCGCGCCGTTCAAGATAGCACCAGACAGGCCGCCGTTCTGCATTGCTTCACTTGCCAAACGCAGGGCAGGGAACCGCGTCTCGTCCGGCGCTTCGAAATCCAGTCTGGCCAGCTTGGCAAAGTCCAGCCGCTCGACGGGCAAACGGCCGCGCGCGGGATAATTCAGCGCATGGCCGATTGCAACGCGCATGTCGGTCGGGCCGAGCTGGGCGAGGATTGAGCCGTCGTGATAGGCGATCATGGAATGGACGATGGACTGCGGGTGAATGATGACTTCGACCTGCTCGGGCTCAAGACCAAACAGATGTCTGGCCTCGATCATCTCAAGCGCTTTGTTGAACATGGATGCCGAGTCGATGGATATTTTCAGGCCCATCGACCAGTTGGGATGGGCGCGTGCGGTTTCGACGGTAACAGCCGCCATCTGCTCGCGCGACCAGTTTCGGAACGGTCCGCCGGAAGCGGTGAGGATTACCCGTTCGAGTGCGACACGGTGATTGGCATCCAGCAGCTGAATGATCGCGTTGTGCTCTGAGTCCACAGGCAGCAGCGTGCAACCCGATGCCTTGACGTCGGCCATGAAGAGATCGCCGCCTGCAACCAGGCATTCCTTGTTGGCGAGCGCAATCGTGCCGCCATTGTTCACAGCCGCCAGCGTCGGCTCCAGCCCTGCCATGCCGACAATTGCGGCCATGGTGATGTCGGCGGGAATCGCGGCAGCGTCGATCAAGGCCCGACGCCCGGCGGCAGCTTCAATGCCGGTGCCAAAGAGCGCGTCTTTCAGCGCGC
>JANMQE010000166.1:0-1781 GCA_031370195.1 Phyllobacteriaceae bacterium | reverse complement strand
CTTGGTCCCGGAGAATTGTGATGATTATCGTTGACCCTCGGCGCTGCCCCTCATCCGTCGCTTCGCGCCACCTTCTCCCCGCAAGTGGCGGGGAGAAGGACAAGTGTCGCAAAGGGTGGAAGCTCCCTTCTCCCCGCCGTTTGCGGGGAGAAGGTGGCCCAACGGGCCGGATGAGGGGCAGCACTGAGGGTGAAAATTATCACCCCGCAAATCACAATACTCTCAAGAATCAACCCACTTTTCCGCACCGGAGGCCCCAATGCCTGCTTCTGTCTCGACCTTGACCGTCGCCAGCTTAACCGTCGGCCTTGAAATGCCGCATGAATCCGGCCAGCGCGAAGTGCTGCTCGACCGTGCCATGGGCGTCGCGCGCAAGCGCAAGTCTTCGGAAAAGCTTCGGCGCGGGCGCTTGGCCGCCGAGGGCCTGTCCTTTGTTGCGCGCGATGAGGATGGCCGGGTCATCGGCACCGTGCGCCTGTGGAATGTCGCGGCCCCTTGCGTGCGGCGGGGCCACGCAGAGGCACTTTTGCTCGGTCCTTTGGCTGTTGACCCGTTCCACAGTGGCAAGGGGATCGGCGCTGCGCTTATGACCCTTGCCATCGACGAAGCCAAACGGCTTGGGCACGCTGCGATCATCCTCGTCGGCGATGCCGCCTATTACCAACGCTTCGGGTTTTCGGCGGGGAAGACCGGCGACCTTTACATGCCCGGCCCGTTCGAAAAGGCGCGGCTTCTGGCGCTTGAGCTGAACGAAGGTGCGGTCGAAGGCATGCACGGCGTGATTTTAGCAACCGGGCGGAAGGTGGCCATGCGTCCGGCAAGGCAACTGCGCGCAGCGTGACGGCTGTCGCGAGGCATTGAACTCAGCATCATATGATGCTACTTTTGATGCAAGGAGATTGGCCATGCGCACCACCATTGTTCTTGATGACGAGCTTCTCAAGCGCGCCGAGGAATACACCGGCATAACCGAACGGGCTGCCCTGATGCGTGAGGCGCTTAAAGCGCTCATTCAGCGCGAATCGTCGAAGCGGCTTGCTTTGCTTGGCGGCTTTGACCCTGACGCAACCGCTGGCACCCGCCGTCGATCGGCAACGGAATGATTCTGGCAGACACATCAATCTGGATTGATCACTTTCGTGTCCGCGACCCGTTCTTTCGACATTTGCTTGATGAAGCCAAGGTGGCAATGCATCCTGTTATCATTGGCGAAATGTCGTTGGGCAGCCTGCGAAATCGGCGGCAGGTTTTGGCTGAAATGAACGATCTGCCGCAGGCTGTCGTCGCGGAAGATCAGGAAGTGCGTCACTTGATCGAGTTTCATCTTCTTTACGGAACGGGGATTGGGTACAGTGACGCCCATCTGCTGGCTTCTGCGCTGCTTACTCCTGCGTTGAAATTCTGGACCAGAGACAAGAGGCTGCGCGTGCAGGCAGAGCGGCTTGGCGTTCTCTTTCAAGGTCATTGAAGCGCCATAGGAGCCGCGCCAAAAATAAATCTATCCACCCTACCTAAACCCGATCCTACAATGCCTTCGCGTCAATCCCGGCGCACACGAGGCAAGGCTGACAGGCAGTATGGACTGGAAAAGGGCAATCGAGAGAAACAGCGAAGCGCTCCGCAAGATCGTCGCGGTGATGTTTGCGATGTTGCATGAGAACGCTGCTGCCTTTCCCCTCTATCGCGAAGCGGGGTCCGAAGGACGGGCGAGACCCGTGGCTCGCCCCGGGCCAGCTGCTTCGCAAAGCGAAGCGGTGAGGGTGAGTCAGCCGGACGCGGGC
>JANMQE010000153.1:0-2739 GCA_031370195.1 Phyllobacteriaceae bacterium | reverse complement strand
TCTACAAATGCCTCATTGAAATTCTTCGGAAATGTCGGGTATGCGTCTACAGGGCTTTGAACGTGTGCCTCGTATGCCGTTGCATGGACACAAAAATCTGCAAAGGCAGTAATCTGGCTTGGGGAAAGCAAATCCTCGTTGGCTTTTATCATGTTCATTATGGCTCTGTTATTCGGAACGACAGTGTCAGCGCGACGCAATTCCCAGATAGTGTGCAAGTTCGAGCTTGGGTCGTTCAATGCAGCGGGGGACGATGGACCAAGAGCTTTCCAAGTAGCATAGTTTTTCGAAAGTAGGGCTCGGATCGCCTTGGTAAGACCTTGGATCGATTCAAAGCGTCGCTCCGACCCAAGTGACTTAATTCGTGTCTCGTGGTCACTTTTCCATTTGTGTAGCAGATCGGCGGGGAACGTCCCTTCTGGCGCTTTATCGATATGACGATGGTGCGTGGGGCAAAGCAGAATGAGATTGGCGTAGGAGTCATCGCCGCCCTCGCCGTCGCCACGGGGCCCTTGTGCGGACTTGGCAATGACATGAGCCATCTCGCCTACAGAATAGGCTCTACCAGCCTCTGACGAATTGGTGAGATCGGTTCCACAACCAGGTTGCGAGCAAAGTCCCGCAGCCCGACCCCACAGCAGTTTAATGTCGGCTTCGGTAACAGCCACGGGTAAATCTAACCCCCTATATCGCCCGCCCATCCGTATCCATCAACACATCGCGCCGCCCGACATGATCGGGCCGTGACACCACCCGTCCGCTTCCATCCGCTCGATCAACCGCGCGCCTTTCAAGGCAAATCAATCCGCGCTGTGCCGTCTCGGAAGACGTGGAGGTCGCATTGTGAAATCACATCCATGCCGATGAGCACCGGATAGGTGAACCCTGCAGCAAGTTCGAACGTGAAGAAGTGCCGGTCGAGCACAATCGGATATTGATTGTTTTGGTCGGCTTCGCCGTCCCTGAAGTCGCCCGCGAACAGGCCAAACCGCACGAGATATTCGCGCGCAAAGAGCGGTCCATTGGCTGTTTCAATCCGTCGCTGGCTTTCCGAACGGAGGCCGAGGCGGCGCGCAATATCGCTGCGGAGTCCCGACCGCGTCGCGCCTGTATCGATAAGACCATCCGTGCGTACCAGTTCCGAGGCATTGGTCGAATGTGACGCCGCGAAAACGGCAACCGGAATGATGAGCCGAGCGTCGCTGTAGTGCCACTCAATAGAGGGCATAGACACCAGGGAATATCGGCTCGTCGGTCACTTCCTGAATTGAATAATGCCCGTTGCCGGGAATGCTCTGGCCGGCGATGCTGGCTTCGAGGGGATCGTCGTAAAATCCCAGCACATTCCGGTCTTTGAGCAGCGCATATTGACGGTGATGTTCGGGCATGAAGCGCGCGAGATTGCGCATCAGGTAATCATAATTGGCGGCAATCTCTGCATCTCGCTCAGCTTCTAGTATCACGACTCGGCTCCTCAGAGGCTTGTTACAACGCCCGCCCGTCCGTATCCATGAGCACATCCCTTCGCCCCACATGATCGGGCCGCGACACCACCCCATCGGCTTCCATCCGTTCGATCAGGCGCGCGGCGCTGTTATAGCCCACGCGCAATTGGCGTTGCAGCCAGCTCGTTGACGCCTTCTGTGACTCCGCCACGAGTTGCCGCGCCTTGCGGTACATCTGGTCTTCGGCGCTGTCTTCGCCGCTGGGCGCGCCGTCCATCGCGTAGCCGCCGTCTTCGGGTTCTTCGGTGACCGACTGGATATATTCGGGGCTGCCCTGGCCGCGCCAGTGGTCGGCAACCGCCTTGACTTCTTCATCGGACACAAACGGCCCGTGGACGCGGACGATTTGTTTGCCGCCGGGCATGTAGAGCATGTCGCCTTTGCCGAGCAGTTGTTCGGCGCCCTGTTCGCCGAGGATGGTGCGGCTGTCGATTTTGCTCGTCACCTGGAAAGAGATGCGCGTCGGCAGGTTGGCCTTGATGACGCCGGTGATGACGTCGACGCTGGGGCGCTGCGTTGCCATGATGAGGTGGATACCCGCTGCGCGCGCTTTCTGGGCGAGGCGCTGGATGAGGAACTCGACTTCTTTGCCCGCGGTCATCATCAGGTCGGCGAGCTCGTCAACAATGACGACGATCTGCGGGAGGGGTTCGTACTCGAGCTTTTCTTCTTCGTAGATCGGCTGGCCGGTGTCCATGTCGTAACCGGTCTGGACGCGGCGACCGAGGTCTGCGCCCTTTGCCTTGGCGCTGCGGACTTTTTCGTTGAAACTGGCAAGGCCGCGGACCCCCACGCTGGCCATCATGCGATAGCGCTCCTCCATCTGCTCGACCGCCCATTTGAGCGCGCGGATCGCCTTTGCGGGCTCAGTGACGACGGGGGCGAGGAGATGGGGGATGTCGTCGTAAGTGCTGAGCTCGAGCATTTTCGGGTCGATCATGATCATGCGGCACTGATCGGGCGTGAGGCGATACAGCAGCGAGACGATCATTGCGTTGAGGCCAACTGATTTGCCCGAACCGGTCGTGCCCGCGACGAGGAGATGCGGCATGGGGGCGAGATCGGCGATGACGGGGTCGCCCGCGATATTCTTGCCGAGGATGATGGGGAGCGACCCTGCGCCATCCTCGAACGCTTGGCTGGCGATCATCTCGTGGAGGACCACGCTTTCGCGGCGGGCATTGGGGAGTTCGATGCCGATGACGCTGCGCCCCGGGATGGTGGCGACGCGGGC
>JANMQE010000142.1:0-1754 GCA_031370195.1 Phyllobacteriaceae bacterium | reverse complement strand
CTCTGAAAGGCAACTGTCCCCGATCTTGGCGCTTGCAAATCGTTGTAATTATTACAAAAATTCCCAAGACTACGTCATTCCGGGGCCGCGCAGCGGAACCCGGAATCCAGAGTCGTGGCCGTGGTAATTACCGCTCCATGTCGGACGTGAAAGACTGTTAGACCAATGCTTTCATTGCCAATTCAGAATGCGCCAAAACCTGTCTTGAGCCCAACTTCGCGCCTTGCCATCTCCGGATTCTTAGGTTCCGCTTCGCGGCCCCGGAAGGACGGGTTTCAGGGTGACATTCGGCGTTGGTTTCGACACTTGACACATTGCCAGAACGCAAACTAATGTCCGCGCCATGACAACAATTATTCTAGTGGTAGGAAGGCGTGCGGGCAAGACGGTGTAACCGTCAGGCGATAGCCTCCCGTGCGCGACAACAGGCTCCGAAAGGAGCCTTTTTTATTGCCCGAAACTTCTCTAGACAGTCTCCACTCAATTTCACCGCCCCGGGAAAATCAGAGCGCGGCAGCAGGACGGAACGGACGCATGACCACAGCGACAAAGAAGGGCAGTTCGGCTGCCAAGCGCGAAATCACCCCGGCCATGAAACGGGAAACCGGCGCGCGCGAGATGACTGGCGCGGAGATGGTCGTGCAGGCGTGTCGCGATCATGGAGTCAAGCATATTTTCGGCTATCCGGGCGGTGCGGTGCTGCCGATTTATGATGAACTTTATCAGCAGGACGATGTCGAGCATATCCTCGTCCGCCACGAGCAGGGTGCCGGCCATATGGCTGAAGGCTATGCCCGTTCAACCGGCAAAGTCGGTGTGGCACTGGTGACATCAGGTCCCGGCGCGACCAACATTGTCACTCCTCTTCAGGATGCGCTGATGGATTCCATTCCCATCCTCGTCATCTCCGGTCAGGTGCCAACGCCGCTGATCGGTTCGGACGCGTTTCAGGAATGCGACACGGTCGGCATCACAAGGCCTTGCACCAAACACAATTGGCTCGTCCGCTCGGTCGATGATCTCGCTGTCACACTGCATGAGGCGTTTCACATTGCCATGACCGGCCGTCCGGGTCCCGTACTCGTCGATATCCCGAAAGATGTCCAGTTCGCCAAGGGGATGTATACGCCTCCGGTCCATATTGAACGCAAGAGTTACCATCCGCGCACGGAGGGCGATATCGGCTCGATCAGGGCTGCGGTTGAGCTGATGATGTCAGCGAAAAGACCGGTCATTTATTCAGGCGGCGGCGTCATCAACTCCGGTCCGGAGGCCTCGCAGCTTTTGCGCGAGCTTGTCGCGCTGACAGGTTTCCCGATAACGACCACGTTGATGGGTCTCGGCTCCTATCCGGCCTCCGGCGAAAACTGGCTCGGCATGCTCGGCATGCATGGCACCTATGAAGCCAATATGGTCATGCACGGCTGCGACGTGATGGTGAACATCGGCGCGCGGTTTGATGATCGCATCACCGGCCGGCTCAACGCCTTCTCGCCGCATTCCAAGAAGATCCACATCGACATCGACCCGTCGCAGATCAACAAGGTTGTCCATGTTGACGTTCCGGTGCTTGGCGACATTGCCAAAGTGCTCAAGGTTTTGATCGCTGAAATCAAAGCGTCAAAGAAGCAGTCAGACAAGTTGGCGCTGAAGGATTGGTGGGCACAAATCACCAAATGGCGGGCGCGCAATTCACTCGCCTATCCGGTCAACCGCGATGTGATCATGCCGCAATATGCCATTGAGCGGCTGTA
>JANMQE010000136.1:0-3504 GCA_031370195.1 Phyllobacteriaceae bacterium | reverse complement strand
CCTTGCGACCTCGGCAATCCGCAGTTTGATGAATTCCAGCTCCTTCATCATCGACACCAGCGGCACCATGATTTCGGCAACTACGGGCATGCCTGTGGTCTTGCCCGCCTCGACAGCCGCCTCGAAAATCGCCCGCGACTGCATTTCGGCAATCTCCGGATAGCTGATCACCAGACGGCAGCCGCGATGGCCGAGCATCGGGTTGAACTCGTGCAACGCATCAATGCGGTCGCGCAGCTTTTCGACCGCGAGGCCCATGGCCGAGGCGACTTCGACAACCTCGGCAAAGTCCTTGGGAAGGAATTCGTGCAGCGGCGGGTCCAGAAGCCGGATCGTGACCGGCAAACCCGCCATCATTTCAAACAGTTCGATGAAATTCTTGCGCTGGATCGGCAACAGCCGGGCGAGCGCCGCGCGACGCTCGGCTTCCGTTTCAGCGATGATCATTTCGCGCATGGCGCTGATGCGCTCTTCATCGAAAAACATCTGCTCGGTGCGGCAAAGGCCGATGCCCTCGGCTCCGAACATTTTCGCCACGCGCGCGTCAGCAGGGTTGTCGGCATTGGCGCGCACCTTCATGCGCCGCGCCTTGTCGGCCCATTCCATCACGGTCGCAAATTCGCCGGACAGTTCGGGTTGCAGCATCGGCACCGCGCCCTTGAGCACCTGCCCCAAGCCGCCATCTATGGTGATGATGTCGCCGCGCTTGAGGCGCATGCCCGCGCCAATCAAGACGCCGCTTTTCAGGTCAACCTTCAAATTGCCCGCACCTGTGACGCACGGCTTGCCCATGCCGCGGGCGACGACAGCAGCATGGCTGGTCATGCCGCCGCGCGTGGTCAACACGCCTTCGGCGGCGTGCATGCCGTGCACGTCTTCGGGACTGGTCTCGGCGCGGACCAGAATGCTCTTGCGTCCGTCCAGCTTCAACCGCTCGGCCTCTTCAGACGAAAACACGATCTCGCCTGTCGCCGCGCCGGGCGATGCCGGAAGACCGGAGCCGACCACAATGCGTTCAGCTGCCGGATCAATCATCGGGTGCAGCAGTTGGTCCAGCGCGGACGGGTCAATACGCAGCAGCGCTTCATCGCGGGTGATGATGCCCTCTGCCGCCATGTCCACGGCGATGCGCAGCGCGGCACGCAAGGTGCGCTTGCCGCTTCGCGTTTGCAGCATCCAGAGTTTGCCGCGCTCGATGGTGAATTCAATGTCCTGCACATCGCGAAAATGATGTTCAAGCCTGTCTGCCACTGACAGCAATTCCGCAAACGAGGGCGGCATTGCCGTCTCCAGCGACAGATCGTCAGACTTGGCAGCCACGCGCCCGCGCTCAGTCAGGCTCTGCGGCGTGCGCAATCCCGCAACAACATCCTCGCCCTGCGCGTCCGGCAAAAACTCGCCGTACAGTCCTTTTTCGCCTGTCGATGGATCGCGTGTGAAGGCAACGCCCGTGCAGGACTCCTTGCCCATGTTACCGAACACCATCGCCTGAATGGTGACCGCTGTGCCCCAGTCATCCGGGATGGTGTGCAGCCGTCGGTAAGTGACGGCACGAATGTTTTTCCACGATGAGAACACGGCACGGATCGCCGCCCACAATTGAACCTGCGGGTCTTGCGGAAATTCCTCGCCCAACTCCTGCTCAACCAATATCTTGTAGCGCGTGACAATCGATTTCAGATCGCCAGGGGAAAAACCGGTATCGGAGGCAATGCCCCTCGCCGCCCGCTCATTTTCGAGCACATCTTCAAACACGCCATGGTCAAGACCGAGCACGACGTCGCAATACATCTGGATGAAGCGGCGGTAGCTGTCCCACGCGAAGCGCTCGTCACCGGTCGTCCTGGCAAGTCCTTCGACAGTTTCATCATTGAGACCAAGGTTGAGCACCGTGTCCATCATGCCCGGCATCGACGCGCGCGAGCCGGAGCGCACGGACACCAGCAGCGGATTGTCCGCGTCGCCAAACTTGCGGCCGGCCCTTGCGCCAAGCGCCGTCAACGCGTTGGCGACTGAGGCCTGCAACCCGTCCGGCATGCCGCGTCCGTTCTGGAAGAACCAGCCGCAAGCCTCTGTCGTGATGGTGAAGCCCGGCGGGACGGGCAGACCAAGACGCGCCATTTCGGCAAGGTTCGCGCCCTTGCCGCCCAGCAACGCCAGATCAGCAGCGCTGCCTTCCGCAGAACCGCCGCCATATGAATAGACCCACTTGGTCACAACATCCTCCTGCCGCACAGGTTCCCGCCTGTTTGATGCAGCTTCCTATGCGTGACATTGGTTATGGTGCAGTGCAACAAAAAAATTGGAAATGGCGGGAAAATGTCTGATTTTCAGGCTTCTGGCGGCAAAATTGTCATGGCTTTGAGCAAAAATGCAATTTTTGGATAGCCGGCTACGCCTTTGCAGGTTGGTCGCGCGAAGGCTGGTTCCAGGCAAACGGCTTGGGAACGGAACCCACGACAAGAATTTTTCTACCAATGATTGACAAATATTGAAGTCTAATTCACATTGTTCTTAATTTGTTCAATATGGGACACGCGCTGAATGGACTGGGACTTGGTTATCTCAAGCAATCGCGAGCGCCTTCTGCGCATTGTCGCCGCATTGTTTGCGATGGCCGGTCTTGTTCACGGCGCGGACGGGCCTGACACGCGGTCGGTCTATCTGCCGCGTTCGTTGCGGCTTGCCATATTGCTGGTGCTGCGCCCTGCAGAATCGGCAGTGCGACGACTCATCATCATCGCCGCGCGCGGGTTGGTCCTGAAGGCGCGCGCGTCGCGGCCATTCCCTGCCGGCTTTCCGCAAGGCCTTCCTCCGGCGGCGCGCCCTGACGCGTCACGGCTGCCAGCGTTTGCGCTCACCGATCCGCTCAAACACCTTCGCGTAGAGGGCCAGACGCGCTTTGCCGGCCTCCAGCCGCATATCAGGTCTCTCGAAGATGATGCGGTCGTGTTCATGCTGCCGCAGTTCCGTGCGTCGCCGCCGGTGCCCGACTATCTCGACGCGCCCGAGCGGCTCTGCGCAAGGCTGAGCACACTGCGGCGCGCACTGGATGAGCTGCCGAAACAGGCGCGGCGGCTCGCCCGATGGCGGGCGCGGCGCGATGTCTTGCTTCTGGAGCGGGCGCGCCAATGCCAGAGCGGCAGGTTCGTGCGGTTCAAGCCGATACGCATTTCACCCACCCGCCCCGGCCTGCCGCCGGGCCATCGCCAGCGCCATGTTCACGAGGTTGATGGCGTTTTGGGCGACTGCCATTATTTCGCAAACGAAGCGTGTCTGCCGGACACATCATGACCATTTCCAGCCATTTCAAACGCAATCAACCGGGCAGCGTGCGTGCGCGCTGTGCCTTGGCTTGTCTGCGTCACAGGCTCGTGCGGTTACACTGGCAGCATTGCGGGCGGAATTCAGTCCAGACTGACGAAAACACCATGGTCGAAACAGTGACAGCCGCTTTGGCCGACAAGATGCATCTTGCCAACATGGCGGCAGTGGCCAGGAAGC
>JANMQE010000129.1:0-2917 GCA_031370195.1 Phyllobacteriaceae bacterium | reverse complement strand
CGACGTCGGACACGCCGGCTGTCGAAGCGCGCAGGCTGGTCGTCGAGCAGCCGTAGGACGGGATCTGGATGTCGGCCGCGGGCGTCGGGTTCACCGTGCGCGTGCAGGTGCCGTCATTGCGCACGTTCATGCTCTCTTGCGCGATGTTCTGGGCGACGGGATTGACGCCGTTGAACGAGCCGCCGGAGTCGCGCTTGACGAAAAGCAACGGCGTTCCCGGCAGGTAGTTGCCGGTCTTGACCCGCAGGGTGCAGGAGTAGGCGCGGTGGCTGCTGCCCGAGGGGGCGACGCCAGTGCCGTTGTAGAAGACGTCGAAGTCGGTATTGCAGATCGACTTGACATAGGCGGCCATGAACAGCCGCTGTGCGGATGCGCCCGAGACATAGATTTCCTTCAGTGTGCCGGCGGTGCGGGCGGCATCGATGGTGGCCGGTGAAAGGGCGTGGGCGCCGCCGGTGGCGGCGAGTGCCGCGAGGGCGACGAGACGGATGCGATTCATGGCGAGACTCCTGGATGGCTTTGTGTCGAAGGTACGAACGCAGGCATTGCGTTTGCATTTCCCCACCGTGGGGGAACCCTCTCACTATGGTTCGCGGTTGTGACAAGCGTTTCAGCGACCGACACCGCAAAGCTGCGCCAACGGCCTATGCATTTGCGCGGTTTCGTCACGTGATCAGCTTGCGGCTGAAGGCCTGAGCAACCGCGTGCGCCCGGTTGCGGGCGCCGAGCTTGCGCATGATCTTGCGCAGATGGTTCTTTACCGTTGCCGGGCTGATGCCGAGCGTGACGCCGATTTCTGCGTTCTGGTGTGCCTCGCGTACCGCCAGAGGTATCTGGATTTCACGGTCTGTGAGGTCCGAGCGGCCCGCCGCGGGGTGCCGCGCGGCAAGCGCGACCTGACTGCCTTCCGGCGCCCCGGCAAATGCGCGCATGGCGCCCAGAAGAAGGTAGGGCAGCCAGAGTTCCAGGTTCACGCAATGTGCCGCGGCGGCCGTGGACGCCGCAGCAAAAAATACAAAGACCACCTCCGGCTGACCCGGGCTGCGGCTGTCGTCGCCATGGACCGTCAGTGTGTCGAGACCGGCGGCGCGCAGCTGCGACTCCTCGGGCCGCGCCGCTGCGCAGCAGGGGTCGAGCGTCATCACGAGGGCGCGCCGCCCCTGTCTCGGCCAGGCGTCGAGCACACTGCGCCACAAGCCGGATTCGGGGGCGGCGAGATGCGCCAGCACCGCGTCCGGCAAGGGCACGTTGTTGAACAGATGAACGACGCTGTCGGCGTTCGGCGACCGCTGAAGCCGGCACATCACGAGTTGATGCGGAATGAACCGCTGCAGGTGAAACTGCATCCACAGGAAGAACTGATGTCGGTCCCGTACTTGAACCGCGGCTTCGGCGGCGCTGACAAACAACTCGGGGTCGCAAGGATGGGTGGAGCGGGTAGGGAGCATGGTGCGCGTGCACGATCATCAGGATGCAATGGCACCACGGTTGTGCCGAACGGTAGTGGCCGGACATGAAACGGTCATGACAGGCGCGGCGGCAAGCCGCTGTGATGGGTGTTCGCTGCAGGACCGGTCGGGTCGCCGCTCAGCCGGCGGGCAGCGCTTGATTGCCTGGCCTCTGCCCAGGCAGACAACTGTCGCCCCAGGGCCTTTCGTGCAGAGCGACCGACCGCGTCACACACGTGTCAAATGCCGAGTCGACCATTGCCTTCTTCCGCTCGGGCGATGGCGCCCGCCACGGGCCAGCGAAGCGCGTGACCCGAGGCCGGGCCGGGCAGCATTGATCCTTCGTGCGAAAGACCCCCCATGAATTCACCGCCAGTCACGATGCAAGACTTGAACCGGTTCCAGTGGCTGGATCTGCACGACGGCGACAACAACCGCGTCAGCGCTGCGCCGATCGACAACGGCGAGAGGCATCGGATCGTGATCGAGTTGGAGACCTTCGCACGTGCGATGGGTATCGAACCCGGCGCATTGCACTATGGACGCCGCGAAGGGCTCATCGACCTGGCTGTTTGACGGCGCACGATCGGTCGCGATCGAAATCGACCGACCGATGGGCGGGCGCACCCGCTTCGCGCTGTGCAAGGCCGTTGCGACGTTGGGCCACAAAAAAGCCCGTGAGCGTTGTTTGCTCCCGGGCATTCGGAATGCTTGGGACTTGCCAAGACATCCTTGGATACCCCGATGGTGGGAGGAGGAGGATCGAAAACGCCTTGGCGGGCCTTTCGCGGTCTCGCTTTCAGGGTTCGCAGGACGCACGGTTCCTGCAAAAGTTCCTGTATCCGCGCCATGGAGCACTTCAGCTACCTCGCCAGCATGCAGGCAAATACGGAAGACATTCAATCGGAAGCTGCTTGGGCGGATGGCTACGAACCAAGCGCCGGCATGCCTCACGCCGCCTGCTACTCGTTCAGACTCAATGCGGCCCTTCGCCGCGGCGGCTCATCGCCCGAGACCGCTGAACGCGAAATCCACTTCCGGTTTCAGGCCGCTGACGATGCGCGCGATGCTCTTGCCCGAACCGCACGAATGGGTCCAGCCCAGCGTGCCATGGCCGGTGTTGAAGTACAGGTTGGGCAGCTTGCTGCGACCGATGATCGGCACGTTGCTCGGCGTCGCGGGCCGCAGGCCGGTCCAGAACTGGGCCTGTTCGCTGTCACCTGCGCCGGGGAACAGCTGTTCGACGCGCTTGACGATGGCCTCGCAGCGCACACGGTTCAAATCGCGGTCATAGCCGTTGAACTCGGCCGTGCCGGCGATGCGCAAGCGATCGCCCAGGCGCGAGAACACGAGCTTGTATTCGTCGTCGGTCAGCGACACCTGGTGCGCCATCGACGCGTCCTTCACCGGCATCGTCACCGAGTAACCCTTGGCCGGGTAGATCGGCAGCCGGATGCCCAGCGGCTGCA
>JANMQE010000120.1:0-2439 GCA_031370195.1 Phyllobacteriaceae bacterium | reverse complement strand
CACTCCATTACCAAACAAGATGCGTGAGGCCGCCCCTCATCTGCCTGTCGGCATCTTCTCCCCGCAGAAGTTGCAGGGAGAAGACGGCTTATCACGGAAGCTTGGCGATTAGCCGTCTTCTCCCGACGTCTTTCGTGGGGAGAAGATGCCGACAGGCAGATGAGGGGAACTTGTCACCAAACGGCATGTCCGAAACCTGGCAAAACTACTTCTTTGAAACACATTTGCGCGCCATCAAAAGATCGATGCGCTGAAATTCTACGGTGCAACCGGCTGAACCGGATAGCCGTTCGAATGCGGCGGGATGGCTTTCAGGTAGGCTGCGACGGCGGCGCGATCTTCGTTTGAAACATGCGACCAGTTGGCGACCACAGCCGTCATCGAG
The DNA here is from genome assembly GCA_031370195.1 of Phyllobacteriaceae bacterium. Taxonomy (GTDB): domain Bacteria; phylum Pseudomonadota; class Alphaproteobacteria; order Rhizobiales; family Rhizobiaceae; genus JANMEX01. The sequence continues at coordinate 2,054 of JANMQE010000120.1, read as the reverse complement.
CCGCCGACGCTGTCAAAGTCCGGCGTAAATCCATCCTTGAGCATCGATGCCAATTCGCTTGCCTGCCATTCTCCAACCCCGCCTTCTCCGCCGGTGATGTTCGGGATGACGCCCTTGCCTTCAGGATTGACGGCGCCTGCCAGCCATTGCCCGAGTTTTGGCCCACCCAGCAAATTGCGCGGTGTGTGGCACTCGCCGCAATGGCCCGGGCCCTCGACCAGATATTGGCCGCGCTTGACCTGATCGGATGCATCGGCGATTTCGACGACCGGCGCGGGCCTGAAAAACAGGAATTTCCAGCCGCCGAGCGAGCGGCGGATGTTGAACGGGAATGGCAATTCGTGGTCCGGCTGCACACCGGCGACGGCTGGCAGCGTTTTCATGAAGGCGTAGAGATCGGCGACGTCGGCAAGGTTCATGCGGCCGTACGACGCATATGGGAACGCCGGATAGTAATGTTCGCCTTCCGGCGAAACGCCGCGCAGCATCGCATTGGCGAATGAAGGGAAGTCCCACGCGCCGATGCCGTCTTTCGGGTCCATCGAAATGTTGGGCACGTGGAAATCGCCGAACGGTGACTTCAGCACAAGGCCGCCAACGAGCTTCAGCCGCTCGGCATCCTTGGCCGCAGGCGCTGCATGGCATGCGGCGCATCCGGCCTGCCAGAACACGGACTCACCTTTGACGGCATCTCCTGCTGCGACAGAGGAAAGCTCAACTGCATCAAGCGTTTGCGGGCGCGTGATCCACCAAAAGACAAGCCCGCCAAGGATGGCTAGAAACACTGCGGCCTTGGCGAACGTCTTGATCATTGCACGAGCTTATCAGCCCTTTTTGATGCGGTAAACCTCGTGGCATGCACCGCAGTTTTTGGTCACAGCGCCAAATTGCGCCTGAAAGGTCGCAAGATCGGAAGAGTTCGCGGCAACGGCAGCACTTACATCCGCCTTGTACTTGTCCACAGCGGCCTGAAAGCCAGCGGCATCTTCCCAGATCTTGGGGCCGGCTATTGACTCACCCGTGTTTGACCCGACAGGAAACAGCACCGCGACGTCCATCTTCTGGGCGTTTTCATTGATGGTCGCAAACGCTGCGGCGACGGCGGCCGCATCGAACGGCACTTCGCCCTTGGCGATCGGCACGACTGATCACACCGCCTTGCCCATGGCTTTCATTATGGCCGAGCGATCCGCGTAGGGATCGGCGAAAGACGAGGTTGCCGACAATAAGACAAGCGAGAAGGCGAGAAGCAGTTTCTTCATGAAGGATCTCCCGTGTGAGCAGACAAATGGGCCGCCACCACGGTCAAGTTGCACCATTCCGCCGCTTGGCGTCTATCACAGTTTTGTGAGGCAGTGGTCGATACCGGCAACAAACTGTTAACAAAACGCCGCCGGAATTGCTCCCGGCGGCGCTTGAGGCATTCCGCAAATCAGGCTGTCGCAGCCTCAAAGCGCTCCAGCACGTAATCCCAATTGATGAGCGAGTCGACAAACGCTTCCAGATATTTCGGGCGGGCGTTGCGGTAGTCGATGTAGTAGGAATGTTCCCACACATCGACGCCGAGGATCGGCGATGCGCCGTGGACGAGCGGGTTTTCGCCGTTCGGGGTCTTCGAGATGGCGAGCTTGCCATCCTTGACCGAAAGCCAGGCCCAGCCGGAGCCGAACTGGGTGGTGCCTGCGGCGATGAAGTCGGCCTTGAACTTGTCATAGCCGCCGAGATCTGAATCGATGTGCTTGGCAATCTTGCCCGGCACCTTCGTTCCGCCGCCGCCCTTTTTCATCCATGACCAGAAGTGGACGTGGTTGTAGTGCTGACCGGCATTGTTGAACAGCGGCGCGTTCTTGCCGAACGACTGTTTGACGATCTCTTCGAGCGAGAGGCCGTCCATGCCAGCTTCGGCCGCAAGTTTGTTGCCGTTGTCCACATAGGCCTTGTGGTGCTTGTCGTGGTGGAATTCGAGGGTTTCCTTCGACATGAAGGGTGCGAGCGCGTCATAATCGTAAGGCAGGTCCGGAAGGGTAAAGGCCATGGGGATCTCCTGGGGATAG
>JANMQE010000116.1:0-4471 GCA_031370195.1 Phyllobacteriaceae bacterium | reverse complement strand
ATTGGCCTGTCAGGAATGCTGCGCCAGAGGCAATGGCGATGCGCGGCGTCGCCAGCCAGATTGACAAGACCACCGCGACGATGAAGCCCGCGATTACCACGCGGCGTGCTGCTGGCTTGCCGTAGCGCCGGTTGGCAAGGTCATTGACCAGAAACGCCACTGGATAGGTGAACGCGCCCCAAGTGAGCAACTCACCGAAGCCAAAATGGTTGAATGGATACTGCACAAGAATGTTTGAAGCCACCACGACAAGTGTCATGGCCGCCACAAACGGCATGTATGTTTTCAAGGACGGCATTTTTTTATCCTGGGTGATGGAACCAGTGACGGCTGATACCGTCAAAGTTTTGCTCAGGCTGCGACGACGAGCGAAGCCAGCTTCTTGGTCAACTGGCGCTTCAAGAGGCGTGCGCGCTGCGACAGTTCGCTCTCCGGCGCCTTGACCAGAAACGCGTCGAGGCCGCCGCGATGTTCGACCGTGCGCAAGGCGTTGGCCGAAATCCGGAACCGGAAGCTCTGCGCCAAAGCCTCGGACGCCAGCGTCACATTGACGAGATTCGGCAGGAAACGGCGGCGGGTGCGGTTGTTGGCATGGCTGACATTGTTGCCATACATGACGCCTTTGCCGGTCAATTCGCATGAGCGGGACATGTGTCTTACCTTCAAGTGTCGGGCATCCGGCAAACGGCATTGGCGCGCATGGCGCGTTGTTCCGGAGGGGAGCCTCAGGGGAAAAGTTGGCGGTTCATACCCATCAGCCATCCAATCGTCAAGCCGGACATGCACTTTGAGAGGCATTTTCATGGCCCCGTGCCCGCCGCCACACACGCCCTACCGCAAAATCGCCGGATTTGCGACGCAGGAGACGGGCCAAGGGACGAAGCGGGGCGCATTTCCCCGAACTGGAAGAATGAACATGACCGGTTTTGCTTCAACAGCGTCGCTTTCTGCCGCTGCACTGTCCGCGCTGATTTTGCTGGGTTCTGCGTCCGCCCGCGCCGAGACATTCAAGAGCGAGTATGTCGTCTCGATCTTTGGCCTCGCCGTCGCGAAGTCAAATTTCACCACCAATTTGACCGGTTCGCGCTACTCCGTCAGCGGCGGTTTGCGCAGTGCCGGGCTCGCTGAATTTTTCGACGATACGCACGGCAGCATCTCGGCCTCAGGCCAAATGGGAGCAAAGGGCGTTGTGCCTGCAAGTTATGTTGTTGATTACACAACCGGGGCGAAGAAGAAGCGCACTTCGCTCGGCTTTTCGGGCGGTGGCGTCAGCTCGGTTTCCAACACGCCTGCGGTCAAAAAGGGGGCTGGCTGGATTGAAGTCACACCGGGCCAATTGAGAAACGTCAGCGATCCGGTGATGGCGTTTGTCGTCAAAGCCGGCTCGTTGGACGAGGTCTGTTCCAAGACCATTCATGTCTTTGACGGCGAAACGCGTGCGGATTTTGTGCTTTCGCCTGTCGGGCGGACGGATGTCGAGACAAGCGGCTATTCCGGTCCGGCGATGACCTGCGCCATGCGCTTCGTGCCGCTTTCTGGCTACAGGGCAGGGAAAAAGCAGATAGAATATCTCAAGAACAGCAGTAAAATACAGGCGACATTTGCGCCGATGGGCGACACGGGGCTCTATGCGCCCGTGGTTGCCAAGGTCGGCACGCAGATCGGCACGGTCACCATCCGCGCAGCGCGGTTCGGACAGTAATCACAGGCGGGCAGTCCCGCGCGAGGGATCACATGCGCGGGGCGACACTGACGGGGTTTCTGGCCATTGCGATGTGGGCGCTTTTGGCGCTTCTGACCGATCTTGCCGGAGATATCCCGGCGTTCCAGCTCACGGCAATGACGTTTGGCATTGCAGCGTGCTGTGGCGTCGCAAGCTGGGCTTTCCGACCAGGCGCGTGGAATGCATTGAAGCTGCCGCTGGTCGCCTGGTTGGTCGGGGTCGGCGGTCTGTTTGGCTATCACTTTGCCTACTTCACTGCGCTTTCCAACGCGCCAACGGTCGATGCCAGTCTGATCGCCTATCTCTGGCCGCTGTTCATTGTGCTGGGTTCGGCGCTGATGCCCGGCGAGCTACTGAAGTGGCACCATATCGTGGGCGCTCTGCTTGGCCTTGCCGGTGCCGGGCTGATTGTCACCAAGGGCGGCTCTGTCTCGTTCGAGGCGCAGTATGTGTTCGGGTATCTGATGGCGTTCGCGTGCGCGCTCTTGTGGTCCGCCTATTCCCTTCTGTCGCGGCATCTGTCCGCTGTGCCTACAGATGCCGTGACCGGTTTTTGTGCTGCGACCGCGGCGCTGGCATTTCTTTGCCATATGGCATTTGAGACGACGGTCTGGCCGCAAAGCACGACGCAATGGGTCGCCGTGGCCTTGCTCGGCCTTCTGCCGGTAGGAGCCGCATTCTTTGCTTGGGATTACGGTGTCAAACGCGGCAACATCCAGATACTCGGCGCGGCAAGCTATGCCTCGCCGCTGTTGTCCACGCTGGTGCTGGTGCTTGCGGGCAAAGCAGATTTCACTGCGCCAGTGATCCTTGCGTGTCTGCTTATCACCGTCGGGGCCGTTCTGGCGTCCAAGGACATGATATTTACAAGAAGAGCCACATCATGAGCATTTTGCCTTTTGCTGGAGGCATACAGAACAGCCAGAACGGATTGCTGGTCATGGCGGCGCTCGCCGCAATCTACTATCTGCTGCGCCCCGCTGAAGCGTCCGGCAATCGCTGGGCGGTGCTGAAGACCATTCCTGTTGCCGCCATGGCACTTGTAGCCAACGACGCTGAAGCACCAATTGCGCTCGTCGCTGCGTTGGGGCTTTCTGCGTTTGGTGATTTTCTGCTGGCACACAAAGGCGAAAAGCCATTTCTTGTCGGCTTGGCCGCATTTCTTGCCGCGCATATAGCCTATGTCTGGCTGTTTCTTGGCGCAGCGGGCAGTGGTGCATTCATTTTGCCTGCAGAACTCTGGCGGCTGGCAGCAGCTGTGTTGGTTATTGTCCACGCCGCAGCCATGGCGCGGCGTCTGTTTGGTGCCGTCGGAAATCGTTTGCGACTGCCGGTGCTGATCTACGTCCTCGCCATCGCAGCCACGGGTGTGTCCGGCGCACTGCATGTGACGCCGCAGGTGTTTGCAGGCGTGGTGCTGTTCATCGCCTCAGATACGCTCTTGACTGTGGAGCGGTTTCTTGTGCCTGAAGGCAGTGCGTACAAGCTGATGCTGAAAAAGGCAGTCTGGGTGACTTATGTTGCCGCGCAGATGCTGATTTTGCTGGGGATCATTGTTTAGCGGAAACTGTCCTTGCGCTTGCGGATTTCCGCAAACACCTCGGCGTCGCTCGCCGTCGCCATTCCAAGCCGTTCGCGAATCGCACCATCGCCGGGTCGCAGGAACGGGTTGGTCGCCTTTTCGCGGCCCAGTGTGGTCGGCAGCGTCGGTTTGGCCGCCGCGCGCAATTGTTCGACCTCCAGCGCCCGCGCGACCAGCGCCGGATTATCAGGGTCAATGGTCAGCGCAAACTTGGCGTTGGAGGCGGTGTATTCGTGACCGCAATAGATCATTGTGTCATCCGGCAATGCCATCAGCTTGGTCAGCGATCCCCACATCTGGGCGGGCGTTCCTTCCAGCAGCCGGCCGCAACCGAGCGAGAACAGCGTGTCGGCGGCGAACAAGAGCTTTTGCGAAGGAATCGAGTACGAGATGCCGCCAAGTGTATGGCCAGGGCAGTCGATCACATCAATGCGATGACCGGCGAAATCAAAACTATCGCCGCCGGACACCGTCTTGTCGATGCCGGGAATCTTTGCCGCCTCAGTTGCCGGGCCAGTGATCTCAACGTTGAATTTTGCCTTGAGGTCGAGATTGGCTTCGACATGGTCGGTATGGTGATGGGTCGTGAAAATGTGTGTGAGTGTCCAGCCGCGGGTCTCCAGAAGATCGAGAATCGGCTGCAGTGCCGGAGCGTCGATGGCTGCGGTGTGGCCGGTTTTCGCGTCATGAATGAGCACGCCGAAATTATCGTCACGGCAGGGGAATTGCACAATTTCGAGCATGGTTCGGTTCCTTTTCGAGCGGCTTATACAGGAGCCATTCCGGCAGCGAAACACGCAATTGCGCGCCTTGCGCTTGTCTGCGACGATGACTAGCTTCACGCAATGCACGCCGACATCATCGAGCTCCGCGAATTTTATTCCACCACCCTCGGCCATCTGGCCGAGCGGTCGATTGCCATGGCGCTGAAACCGGTGTGGCCGTCAATCCCATCCGAGCGGCTGGTTGGCATTGGTTATGTCGTTCCCTGGCTGGAGCGATTCCGGGAAGGCACCGAGCGGGCATTCGCTTTCATGCCGGCGGGTATGGGCGCGGCGGCTTGGCCGCATGACGGCAAGTCGCTGACTGCGCTGGTGTTTGACGAAGAGCTGCCGTTGCCGGATTCGTCCGTGGACCGCATCTTGATGGTCCATTCCCTTGAGCAT
>JANMQE010000079.1:0-2910 GCA_031370195.1 Phyllobacteriaceae bacterium | reverse complement strand
CAATACCAGCAGCGCCGTCAGGTTTGGGATTACGACATGATCCTGGCAACCTATGCCGCCTCGCTGTCGCCCGGCATAGAGCAGATCACCCGCTGGGGCTCGTCCTCACGCGACGGCGAAGGCACGTTCAACTACGCCGGTGTTTCGGAACCCGCCATTGACGCGATGATTGAGGCGTTGGGCAAAGCCAAAACCCGCCCCGAAATCGTGGATGCCGTGCGCGCCCTCGACCGCCTGCTGATTTCCGGCCAATATGTCGTCCCGCTGCACCACCTCAAGGAGCAGTGGCTCGCCAGCTGGTACCGCGTAGAACATCCGCAAAACACCGCCCTGTTCGGCTACCAGTTGCCGACATGGTGGGCCAAACCATGACTTCAAGCCATAACTTCAAGCCGAGGCTGAGAGCGACAATGAAAAAGACAATCAAAATCGATATCGTTTCGGATGTTGTGTGCCCGTGGTGCTATCTCGGCAAGGCGCGACTGGAACGTGCGCTGGCGGCGATGAAAGATGTGAGCGCCGAGATCAACTGGCGACCTTACCAGCTTGACCCGACCATTCCGCGCGGCGGCGTTGACCGCAAAAAATACATGGAAGCCAAATTCGGCACCGGCCCGCGCCTCGGCGAAATCCACAAGCAACTAGAAGGCTTTGGCCGCGAGGTCGGCATCCGCTTCAATTTTGAAGCAATAAAAGTCGCGCCAAACACCATGGACGCGCACCGCCTTATCCGCTGGGCGGCGCAAGCGGGCGCTGACATGCAGGGAAAAGTGGTGGACCGCTTGTTCAAACTCTATTTCACCGAAGGCTCAGACATCGGCAATCACGCCGTGCTCACCAAAGCCGGTGCCGACAGCGGCATGGATCGGGCGATACTTGAAGCCCTGCTCCCCACCGACGCCGAAGAAGCCGGCGTCATCGGCGAAATCGCCACCGCCAAAAAAGCAGGCATCTCGGGTGTGCCCTGCTACATCATAAACCAAAAATACGCCGTCTCCGGCGCACAAACCCCGGACATCCTGATCGAAGCCATGCAAAGCGCAATGCAGGAAACACATACAGCGTAACCGGCCTCGGCAGCGGTCCCCTCTCCACTTTATCGGAGCAAGACCACCTCTCCCTGCAAGCGGGGCGTGGTTAAATCAGCCAGCGCGGCTTTAACCTCGCCCCTTTTGGGGGTCCGAAGGACGGGCGAGACCCGTGGCTCGCCCCGGTATGGTGTCGGCGTAGCCGACAGAGAGGGGACTGCCGCCAAAGCTAGGATTGGGGACAATTGCCCCAGAACCCCAAAAATCCGTGCTGCAACGCCCCCTCAAGCCACAGACCGCCCCGGCACAGGCTCACTCGTCACGGTCCCAACCGGCGTCACCAAAATCAAATCCTCATACCCGCCAGCAATAAGCTCGGTCATCGCCGAAAGCGCGGCCTTGTGCTCCGGATCAACAATGCTCACCAGCAGGCTTGAGCCGGGCACGACCAGCCGCTCAATGCCGGCCACCGTTGACGGACCGCATTCGACCAGCACCATGTCGTAGGCTGAAACCAGCGCGTTGATCACCATCGGCAACCGCTCGACAGCTTTCGCCGCCTTGGCCGCGTCCGCTGTGCCGGTCGGGATGACGTGGGCTTCGGAATAGACGTCATTGTGGATGATGCCGCTGAATGTCGCGCCGCCCGCGAGGAGGTTGGTGATGCCCGGCAGCGCAAGGCCGTCCGTCATCGGACGGGCAGCGGCAGAATTTGCGGTGAGGTCAAGCAGAACGACCTTCAGTCCCTGATCCGCCAGTTCGCGCACCAGAAGCACGGACGATGCCGAAGCCTCGTCCCCTTCCGGCGAGACGATGACGGCGCAGGTGTGGCCTTCGTTGACGAGCCTTGAAGCGACGGACGCGATGGTCAATTCATCGTCGATGTCAGGTTCGTCCGGCTCCGGCATCATCGCTTCTTCAACAGTGGCGGCGGTTTGCCGCGCAACGACGACCGGGTCAGGTTCGTCCGGCTCCGGCATCACCGCTTGTTCAACAGCAGCGGCGGTTTGAGGCGCAACGGCGGCCGGTTCGTCATTGGCGGCAAACTGCGGCGCGGCTTGAGCCGCCACCGGAATTGGCGCGCTCTGCCGGAAAGCACGGCCCGAAAACAATTCACGCAACAGCTTGAGCACCGACAAGATGATCAGCGACCCGACAAACGCCGCGCTGACGGTCGGGATGAATTTTGGAAAATAGGGCTCCGACGGCTTGGTCGCAGCGGCAAAGATGCGCGCGTCCGGCACCTGATATTTGCTGTCCTTGCGCGATGCCGCCTCGCGGTAGCGCGTCAGATAGGATTCCAGCAGATCGCGCTGCGCCGTCGCCTCGCGTTCCAGCGCCCGCAGGCCCACTTCCTCGTCGCCAACGCGCGATGACTCAGCCTTCAACCCATTGAGGTTTGCCGCCAGTTCCTTCTCGCGCAGTCCGGCAGTCTTGGCTTCGGTCTCAAGGCTTTTCAGCACCTTGGATGCCTCAGAGCGGATTTGGCCATCAAGGTCAGCCAGTTGCGAGCGAAGGCCCTTGATGCGCGGGTGGTTGTCGAGCAGCGTGATCGAAAGGTCGGCGATCTGGCTTTTCAGCTGAACCTGCTGTTCGCGCAGCCGCTGAATGAGGCCTGACGACAGGATTTCCGGAACCGTATCGATTGACGCACCGCTCTCGATGATCGCACGGATCGACTGCGCCTTGGCCTCCGAATTGGCGCGCGCCGCCCGCACTCTCGTCATCTCTGTGGAGAGCTCGGAAAGCTGCTGCGTGGCGAGAACCGCATTGTTCTGGCCGTCCAGAATGTCGTTTTGCGAGCGGTAGTCCGCAACCTTGGCTTCCGCGTCTTTCACCTTGGCCGACAGGTCCTTGATCACCGGCTCCAGCCAATCTGTCG
>JANMQE010000049.1:0-3317 GCA_031370195.1 Phyllobacteriaceae bacterium | reverse complement strand
CGCGACAGGCGTGTTTACGCCCGAACTGTCCATTTCCAATGCCGAGCTGGTTGTCGCTTTCAACGCGTGGGCCGAGAGTGAAAACGCCCGCAATGCAGCCAGAATCGCCGCTGGCGAGGCAGAGCCGATCGGCCTGTCTTCCGAAGAATTTATCGTCAAGGCTTCGGGCATCGAGCGGCGTTATGTGCTCAACAAGTCTGGCGTGCTCGACCCGAACATCATGCACCCAGTGCTGCCCGCGCGCGGCGACGACGAGATCTCCGTGATGGCCGAAATGGCGGTCAGTGCGGCAGGCGATGCGCTCGCAAAGGCCGGCAAGACCTCGACCGACATTGACGGAGTCATCTGTGCCGCGTCAAATCATGAGCGCGCCTATCCGGCCATCGCCATCGAGGTGCAGCAGGCACTTGGCATCAAGGGCTTCGGCTTTGACATGAATGTCGCCTGCTCGTCGGCAACGTTTGCCATCCAGGCGGCCGCGGACATGGTGCGGGCAGGCTCCGCGCGGGCGATCCTGATCGTCAACCCGGAAATCTGCTCGGCGCATTTGGAGTGGCGCGACCGCGACTGCCACTTCATCTTCGGCGATGTCTGCACCGCAATCATTATCGAGCGCGCCGATCTGGCGACATCGAGCCACAAGTTCGAAATCATATCGACGCGCCTCATCACCGAATTCTCCAACAACATCCGCAACAACAATGGCTTCCTGCGCCGCACCCGCGAAGGCCACATGGCGGACCGCCGCGACATGCTGTTCCGCCAGGAAGGCCGCAAGGTTTTCAAGCAGGTGGTGCCGATGGTCGCGGAGCTGATCCTCACCCACCTCGCAGACAATGGCATCAAACCGGACCAACTCGCCCGCCTCTGGCTGCACCAGGCCAACAAGGGCATGAACGACTTCATCGGGGCAAAGGTACTGGGACGCACCCCGGAGCCGCACGAACAGCCGAATATTTTGCAGGACTACGCCAACACGTCCTCTGCAGGGTCAATTGTCGCGTTTTCGAAATACTCGGATGATTTGAAAACGGGTGATCTGGGTGTGATCTGCTCGTTTGGGGCAGGGTATTCGGCGGGGAGTGTGATTGTGCGGAAGGGTTAGCTGTGGCCTTCCCCCTTGGCAGGTCACTCGCGTATGGGAATTGGGGTGATTACCTGTATGGCTCCGTCCTTCCGGGGCCGCGCAGCGGAACCCGGAATCCAGAGCGCTGACGGTGGTAGCAGAGCGCTGCGGTTGGGGCTATCCGATCACTATCGCGTCGATTTCGTAGATAAATATTCGAGTTCGGCGTTCTGGATTCCGGGTTCGGCTGCGCCGCCCCGGAAAGACGGCGGTGGAAGGGTAGCCCAAGAAGGACGGCTTACTTCGAGGAGGCGACATATGTCTGGCTGGGTTTACATCATGGCATCAGCCCGCAACGGAACCATCTACGTTGGCGTTACGAGCGACTTGCAGGGGCGCACACACGATCACAAAGCTGGCGCTACACCTGGATTCACGTCGAAATACGGCTGCAAGGATTTGGTTTGGTACGAACGCTTTGACAATATTGTGGAAGCAATCAAACGGGAAAAGGAACTTAAGAAATACCGACGCAGTTGGAAACTTGAATTGATCGAAGCCTTCAATCCGCTGTGGCTTGATTTGTATGAAAGTTGCTACGAAGAAGACAATCCGTCGGATATGATCCGCGCTCGTGAGGGGCTTTGAAGGCATGGGTCGAATGAACGGCCGTCTTTCCGGGCTCCGCTTCGCTGCCCCGGAAAGACGGCACCCGTCAGATATTTTTATAAATGGCCATAATGCGATTACACTGAAGCTGTAAGCCGTAGCCAGAATTCGCATAACTCCCCTTTAACCATTGCATTCAGCGCATTGCTGCACTGCAACATCGTCTCTACAAATCGAAAGCGCTTTCAACCATCTTTACATCATCGGCCAAACAAAGAAGCGGTCGATAGCGTTCTCGAAAGGAGAAACAAAATGAACATGATGACCTCGTACAAGAACTGGCGCAATTACCGGAACACAGTTGCCGAACTCAACGGCCTGTCGAACCGCTCGCTCGCCGACATGGGTCTCGTTCGCGCCAACATCCGCGACGCCGCCCGCAAGGCCGCGCAGTAAAGAATACGGCCTCACGGCCAGCCCATAAAGGCCATGCGCCTCGCTCATCCACACCCGCCGACCGGCGGGTGTTTTGTTTTGCAATCCACCATTTTACCTTGACGCTCCGCTGCACTGCACCATGTTCGGGTTTCAGCGTCAGGAGCGTTTGGTGACCTCAGGAAATGACAGACCGTGTATCGTGCTGATCCTCGGCAGCGGACCCGACGCGATGGATGCTGCTGCGTTCCCGAGCGATACGTTCGCATCGATTGTCGTCATCAACAATGCTTGGCAGGTGCGCCCGGATTGGGACTATCTGATCCATCCGGAAGATTTTCCGGCAGAGCGGCGGCCCCCAAATATCGATCACGAAACGCAGACCATCATCACGGCTATAGATTATGTGCCTGTTCAAAACGCCTTCGGCGGCTTTGTCTACGCCGGCGGCACCATGGCCTACACGGCGGGCTATTGGGCGCTCGGCGCACTGAAGCCGGACGCAATGGCATTTTTCGGCTGCGACATGAACTACGGCAACGACCGCACGCATTTTTACGGCAAAGGCACAGCCGACCCGCTGCGCGATGACATCACCCTGCAAAGTCTTGAGGCCAAGTCCGCCAGACTGATGATCCACGCTGCCAGTGAAGGCTGCCTGACGATTAATCTTTCGCGCCAAAAACAGTCACGCTTGGTGTTTCCGAACCATCCGGTCGATCAAATTGGCCAGTGGGACAAGCAAGCGGTCGCAAAGCATCTGTCAAAACTCGGCCAATCAATCAACCAGCACAAAGCCAAAGAAGCAAGAAGCCGGGAAGCTGAGTTGGGCTATATGGCTGTCTCCGGCCGCTATTGGGAAGAGCCGGACAAGTTCGACGCAGAAGAATTGCGCAAGCTAGATGCGCTATGGCTGGGCGCTGCAAACCGCTAAAACCGATCCCGCAGCGCATACCAGTTCAGCGCCAGAAACAACAGCGGTGCGCGGAAGGTGCGTCCCCCCGGGAAGGGCGGAATCTTGAGGTCACGCAACAATCGAAGCTTGTCATCATTGCCGGTCAAAGTCTCGGCATAGAGCCGCCCGGTGTAATTGGACAACATGACGCCATGGCCGGAGAAACCGCCGATGCTGGTCACATTTGGCATCACTTCGCGCACAAACGGATGGCGTGGCATGGTGATGCCGACATAGCCGCCCCAGACATGG
>JANMQE010000043.1:0-1554 GCA_031370195.1 Phyllobacteriaceae bacterium | reverse complement strand
ATGAAACTCCGGCAGTAAAATTAATTGATTTCGGGATTGCCAGATTTCCAAAGGCTGCCGGAGTCCAAACCTATACACAACACGCGATTATGGCAGGAACTCCGGGCTACGCTTCGCCGGAGCAATCTCAAAATTTAATCGTAGATCATCGTGCGGACATTTATTCACTTGGAATTACGCTTTACGAAATGGTCACCGGGCAAAAACCTTTTGCCGGACGCAGTGCAACTGAAATCGCCTTGAAACAATTACGCGGAGAACCAGTCCGTCCACGTGATCTTGTACCGGATTTGCCGTTACCATTTGAAGCATTAATTTTGCGAGCCATGGCACGCGAACCAAACACACGGCATTCCAGCATTGAAGAATTCTACGCCGAATTAAGTGCCATGACTTCCCGATTAGAAATTCCTGTTGTCAAAGCTTTTAATATGCCGGAACCTTCCGGTACGGAAGTATTTCGATTGCTCACAGCTCCTTCATCGCCGGAGCTGCTTCCCGAAAGCTCACCAACAATAATAGACCCGATTCAGCTTGAGCCTGCACCGCGACCAAAATTCTTTCGCCGCGTCGCTGCCAGTGTCATATTTTTACTTGCCAGCTTCGCATCGCTTGCCTGGTTCCTGCATCCGGTAACGCCGCCAGCCAGCTTATTAGAAATTAGCTCGTCTCCGGTTCCGACCATGACGCCAACGCTCAGACCTGACGTGATTGCACCGCGCAGGTCAGCTCCACTGAAACAATTAGCTGTCGCTGAAAATATCGAAAAGCCTTCCGAAGTATTGGCGACGCTGGTAGAGGCGATCCGCCCGAAAACAGAAAAGCCCGTCATGGCAAAGCCTGCCCCGACAATCATCTCAAAGCCGATAATCATCCCAGCCCGAACAGAAACCTCAAAGTCTATATTATTATCAATTCCAGAAGCCACGCCGCGTCCGGCTCCAACTCCCGTCGTATTAGAAGCGCGGACGACTCCACCTGCTGATAATTCCGGCTGGAAACGTCAGGATCAACCACAACAAAGTGTGACCGTTCCAACTCCAGAGCCGAAAGCTTTTTCGTGGCAAGGAAGAGTTAACGGAGTTCGTGAAATTACTTTGGATATGCCGGGAACTCCGGGCAGCGTAGACATTCCATCAACATTCCGTAAACGCATCGGTATTATTGAACCTCCCAGCCCTTCCAACAAATGGCGTAAATTAGTCCTACGCGTGTTTGGTGACGGCGACGTTTCCTTTGTCGTCCGCTGGATGCCGCGACTTGATCTCAATCCGAAACGGCAGGAATTAGTTCGCTGGAACGAAAGGTAGGATAGGCGACTCGCTTGTCCGTTTGCCAGCGCAGCGTCGCAAACGCAGTGGCGAGAAGTTACTCTAAAGCTCAAGTGAAACGTGTGCGAGCGACATGACACGCGCTCGCACAGCCAGCCAAAAAAAAGAACAAACCAGTTCAACGACGTCAAAGAGTGCCGTTTTGCCGCCCGCAAACGAGACCAGCACACGGCCTTCGTCGAGTTTATCGCCGACCACGGTTCCAACCTACGAGGCAGCGCGC
>JANMQE010000038.1:0-2073 GCA_031370195.1 Phyllobacteriaceae bacterium | reverse complement strand
TGGGGATTCAAAGCAACAGAGGATACTCGCGAAATGGCCAATTCCTCGACCTCGGTCTTGGCTTGCCTACGTCAATGAGGCACACTCCGAAAGTGAGCTCGAAGCAATTCGCAGGAGTGTCATTCGCGGAACACCCTACGGTTCGGAGTCTTGGGTAACACAATCCGCAGCCCGACTACAACTGAAACACACCCTACGCCCAAAGGGTCGTCCTAAAAAGCCATCGTATTCTACCAAACCAAAAAAATGAGCTGCGTCCCCTTTTTGCTTTTCGTCTCTTCGATCAGCCGCTCAACCCGGTCGGCCTTGGTTTGAGCATTCTGCAGCTCCCTTTGAATGGCAAGACTCGGTTGCCAGAGCGTATTCGATTTTCTCCGATTGCACGGTGCACAACACGGCAGAAGATTCTCAAATCCATGCAGTTTGAAGCCCTTCGGTCTCCCCAACTCCTGAAGGACCTTTGCTAGCGCATCTGAGTCACGCTTTAGCGACTGAGGTACCACGTGGTCAACCTGCATTGATTGCAAGTCAACAGGCTGGCCGCATTGGTAGCACTTCTCACCATGCACGGTCCATATCGCATGCCGCTGAGTGGCTGAGCCGTCATATCTTGGCATGGTACAGTGAATCCTCCTTATCCATTCAGTGTGGGACTGCATTCTGGCTGTCAAATGATAGGGGGCAACATCCTTGTCACTTGGGTCCGCATTGCGTCTCATTCCGCTTGCGGTGCGATTCTAATCATCACGCTAATCCAAACCCCATCGAGATCTCAGCGGCGCATTCAAGGTACGACGGAGACATTCCCAAATTGTCGAAAGTGTTCGTCGAAGGCGCATACCGTCTTGATATTTAGACGCTCGATCACGGCTCGACTGACGCAATCTGTGAAGCTCCAACCTTTGTCCCGATATGTCGAGAAAACTAACCAGGCTCGCATCACATCTTTCGGTTCCACGTGCTGTAACTTGCAAACTTCACCCGCTATCAGCGGCGCTCCGACTATATACGCGATCTCCGCATAGCCGCGCATCTTGAGAAGTGTCAGCAGTTCATCAATTATGTAATCGGTCGTCAGCAATCGATCCGGTGGAGCATTAAACCATGCGACTGCGGCCGAATGGTCAATATCTTCGACCACGTACCTGGCATACCACGCACCCGTGTCGACGAAGATCACTTTTGAGAACCGTATAGAATGTAGTCGTGGTCGCGACCGGAAAGACCGTCACGTTTCTCGGTTTGGGGCAAGCGATCGACTTCTTGCAGCATCGTTTGCAGTGCATGCTGCTGCCGCTCCAGTTCGGTAGGATCGGCCTGCCCATCCAGCGAGCTTTCCCTCTTTTCTTCGTCAACGCGCAAATGAACGCACGTGCCGTCTAGAAGGTCCAGCGGTTCAAGTGGGCGGAAAACACCTTTATCGAAGATAGCGCGTATGTCGTGGCTCATGTCGATATTCTACACAACGGTTCATAGACCGTCCACAAACTAGTCAGAATGTCGACGAGGAGACTATCACGAGACGAAATCGGCATACTAAATGTTTCCCCCAACGTCTGCTCATGACCCCGCAAAATTCAAACTCAGCAGTGTAGTGAAAAACCGAACGATCCGCTGCGCAAGCCAGCGGGATTTCCAAAACAAATTCGGGAATAATCCGTTCGGTTCCTACATTCTACAAGACCTAAATCCCACCGGCTCGTCCGGTGGATTTTTCGGATTCTCACTACCACCAAGCTGAGGGACGAAGAGATGCAAAGGGACGAGGTGCGACCCTTTATGCCTTCCTTGATTGTGAGGAAGTGAACATGCGAAAACAGTAAACAGGGTCTGACCCCAACGAAGTCACGTGGAGTTGCCTAATAACGACGTCGAAAGGTGTACTATGCACGCTGTGGAACTCGCGAAGTTTTTCTAAGATGTATTCTTGATTGACACCTGGTATGTCCTCAATAGTATTAAAAAAACAAAAAAGGAACCATCCGAGCACTTCTAATGGAGGAATTTGCCCAACCTTCAATCAGGAGAAACTCGGATGGCTACAAAAACCAAGTCTCGCAAGTCGCAACAGCC
>JANMQE010000001.1:0-5483 GCA_031370195.1 Phyllobacteriaceae bacterium | reverse complement strand
ACGCCTGTGCAGCCGTTCCGGAACGCAAAAATTGTTGGATTGCGCCCGGTATACCAGCCGAAAATCGACGCTCTTACCAGTGAGACCATCGGCGCGGAGACACTGATGCGGCTTGAGACATCTGATGGCGAACTGCTGTCGCCGGTTCAGCATGTCGAGCGTTTGACGCGAGAAGGGAAAATGGCAGAGGAAACGCTGCGCTTTCTTGATCTCGTCCTGGCCGACATTGTTGAGTGGAAGGCGGTTGGCCTCAATCCGGTAGTATCGTTCAACGCGCCTGCACCTGTGATCGAGCATCCTGAATTTCTGGTGGACTTCGCACGCAAGGTCCGCACCAGTGGCATCTCTCCATCGCAGATCACCATCGAGTTGACCGAAAGCGTGCTGCCGAATGATCCGTCCGTGCTGGTTGAAACGCTGACGCGCCTAAGGATGGCAGGGTTTGGCCTTGCCCTTGATGACTTCGGCACCGGCATGGCCAACTTTGACATGCTGCGCATGTGTCCGTTCAGCGAACTGAAAATTGACCGCAGCCTGTCACAAACCTGTGTGAGCGATCCGCTGTCCTGCGGAATCATCGAGACGTGCGCCACAGTATCGCGCGAACTTGGCATGACGTTGGTGGCTGAAGGGATTGAAACGGAGGCGCAGGAACTGACGCTAAAACGGCTTGGCGTCGAGGTGTTTCAGGGCTTTCTGTTTGGCCGGGGCGTGCCGGCAGCGGAGTTTGCAAAGCGTCTGACAGCCGAAGGGTTCGGGCAAGAGGTGGCGTAACGCATGACGGCGCAAATTGTCATGAAGTCTGATCCACGCTGTCAATTCTGCGGCCTGTCTGGCGCCGTGGCACCCTGTCCGAAGAAATGCAGGTTGCCGAAAATTTTAGCAAACACCGAAATTCTCTTTTATTCGCCTTGGGATAATGATGCCTGATGCGCTTAGGGACACTCAAAGCCACTATGCTGGCGATGGCAAAGGACAGGGGGGGAAATTTTGCCGCCGGCTTTGCCATACTTGCTCCTCTGCTGCTTGGTTTGACGGGTGGCGCCGTCGACATGATCGCCTACAATCGCAATATGCAGCGGATGCAAAATGCGGCAGACGCTGCAGCGCTGGCCGCAGCGCGCGAGGGCTCGCTTAAGGGGTGGGACGAACAGATCGCCTCGTCGATTGCCTCGACCTTTGCGGCGGAAAATCTGGGGCAGGCCGCCCCTGATGCATCTTTAGCCTTGATGACGACCGCTTCGGCGGCGCCTTCCGGACAAGTTCGGGTTGACACCACTGTTGACAAGCCGAACCGCACCGTCTCGGTGACGCTGGAAATGGACTATTACCCCTACTTCTTTGTCGGGTTTTTCCGTAACAACCCGCAGATTCGTGTTTCATCGCAAGCCAATGTCGCAAATGAAATGAACATCTGCATTATCGGTCTTGACCCGCTGGCATCGGGCACTGTGCAACTGTCCGGCAATGCGAAAGTCACCGCGCCGAAATGCGCGGTTTACTCGAATTCCGTGGCGACCAACGGTTTTGCCGCCAAAGACAAATCGTTTCTGACGTCGGACTACAATTGCTCGGCTGGCGGCATTGACGGGCCCTTGACCAATTTTTCAACCAAGCCGACGACTGATTGCCGTCCTGTAGCCGACCCGCTTGCAGCACGCGGTGTGCCTGCATCGGCCAAATGCAACTTTACGAACAAGACTGTTTCAGGGCTGATCACGTTTCTCAATCCGGGCGTTTACTGCGGCGGGATACGTATCACCAATATGGCGAATGTGCTGTTCAAGCCGGGCACGTATATTATCAAGGATGGCGAGTTGAAGTCTGATCTCGGGGGCATTCTTGCCGCGAAAGGCGTGACGTTCATTTTCGTCGGCAACAACAGCCGGTTCAATTTCGACGCGACGACAATCATTGGTTTCTCAGCGCCGGAGACCGGGGCCTATGCTGGCATTCTGTTTTACCAAGACCCGGCTGCACCCAGTCTGGCAACGTTTGAAGTGTCGTCGAAGGACGCCGGGACGCTGCTTGGCACGATCTATTTGCCGAACGGCATTTTCAAGGTTCATGCCGCCAACAAGATTGGTGAAAAGTCAGCCTACACGGTCATTGTCGCGCGCAAGCTTGACATTGGTGCCATGGCCGATCTTGTGATCAACGCCGACTATGCCTTGACGAAGGTGCCAGTGCCCAGCGGCATTGGCCCGCAAGGCGGCGGCAATGCGCGGTTGTTAAACTAATTCCGGCTACTCGCCCGCAAAACATTCTCTCAAAGACACCCTCGCGCGCATTGCTTTTGGCGCATTCATCCGTTTAGACTTTCGCTTCGGATGTATCGTTACAGGTTGCGCTTGAGGAAGCTCGCCTGTGGCCAAAAAAAGCGATCGGGAGGGATCACATGCCGTCAACAATCAAGGGCCCTGCAATATTTCTTGCGCAATTTGCGGGCGACGCCAAGCCTTTCAATTCGCTGCCCGCCATCACCAAATGGGCGGCCAGCCTTGGCTACAAAGGAGTGCAAATTCCGACCTGGGACGGGCGGCTGTTTGACCTGAAAAAGGCCGCAGAATCCAAGACCTACTGTGATGAGGTGCAAGGCATTTGCAAGGATGCAGGCGTTGAGATCACCGAGCTCTCGACGCATCTGCAGGGCCAGCTGATTGCGGTGAACCCGGCTTATGACATGGCGTTTGACGCGTTTGCCCCCGCCGCTGTGCATGGCAAGCCGAAGGCGCGGCAGGCTTGGGCAACCGAGCAGCTGATGTTTGCGGCCAAGGCGTCGCGGAACCTTGGGCTCGATTGCATGGTTTCATTCACCGGGGCGCTGGCGTGGCCGTATGTTTATCCATGGCCGCAGCGTCCGGAGGGGTTGATCGAAGAGTCCTTCAAGGAGCTCGCCAAGCGCTGGAAGCCGATCCTGAATGCATTTGACGAGGTGGGCGTTGATGTCGCCTATGAAATCCATCCGGGCGAGGATGTGTTTGATGGCGCGACATTCGAGATGTTTCTCGATGCGCTCAAGGGCCATAAGCGTTGCAACATCAACTATGACCCGTCGCATTTCCTGTTGATGCAGCTCGATTATCTTGCCTTTATCGACATCTACCATGAGCGGATCAAGGCCTTCCACGCCAAGGACGCCGAGTTCAATCCGGACGGGCGGCAGGGGGTTTATTCCGGGTTCCAGTCGTGGATCAACCGCGCCGGACGGTTCCGGTCGCTTGGGGACGGGCAGGTTGATTTTTCAGGGATATTCTCCAAGCTTTCGCAGCAGGGCTATAATTCCTGGGCGGTGCTGGAGTGGGAATGCTGCCTGAAGCACCCTGAGGATGGCGCGGCGGAAGGCGCGCCGTTTATCGCCAACCACATCATCCGCGTCACCGAAAAGGCGTTTGACGATTTTGCTGGCGGTGCGCGCGACACGAAGCAAATCAAGAAAATGCTGGGGCTGTAAGATCATGGCTATCGAAAGTTCAAAGGTCACAAGTTCCAGCAAAATCCGGCTCGGCATGGTCGGCGGCGGGCAGGGCGCGTTTATCGGGGCGGTGCATCGTATTGCGGCGCGGATCGACGGCGAATATGAGTTGGTTGCAGGGGCGCTGTCGTCTGATGCTGCACGGGCGGCCGCTTCGGCGGCAGAGCTTGGCATTGATGCGTCGCGCTCGTATGCGTCGTTTGCCGAGATGGCGAAGGCGGAGGCGAAGCGTGCGGATGGCATTGAGGTGGTGGCGATTGTCACGCCGAACCATGTGCATTTTCCGGCGGCCAAGGCGTTTCTGGAGGCAGGCATTCATGTGATTTGCGACAAGCCGCTGACGTCTACGCTGAGCGATGCCAAGAAACTTGCGGCGATTGCGGCAAAGTCCGGCAAGCTGTTTGTTTTGACGCATAATTATACCGGCTATCCGATGGTGCGGCAGGCGCGCGAGATGGTGCAGAAGGGGATGCTAGGCAAGCTGCGGCTTGTGCACGCGGAATATCCGCAGGATTGGCTGACCGAGCCGCTCGAGCAGACCGGCCAGAAGCAGGCCGCTTGGCGCACGGACCCGGCCAAATCGGGCGCTGGAGGCGCGACGGGCGATATCGGCACGCATGCGTACAATCTCGGTTGCTTTATCTCCGGGCTGGAGCTGGATAGCCTGTCTGCTGATCTGGACGCGTTCGTTGATGGCCGTCAGCTGGATGACAATGGCCATATCATGCTGCGCTACAAGGGCGGAGCCAAGGGCATGATCTGGTGCAGTCAGGTTGCGCCCGGCCATGAGAACGGGCTCAAGGTGCGGGTTTATGGCACCAAGGGCGGGCTTGAATGGGTGCAGGCCGATCCGAACTATCTCTGGTACACGCCGTTCGGCCAGCCCAAACAGCTGATCACCCGCGGCGGCGCAGGTGCCGGTCCGGCTGCTGCGAGGGTTACCCGCATCCCCTCGGGTCATCCGGAAGGCTATCTTGAGGGCTTTGCCAACATCTATTCCGAAGCTGCCAAGGCCATCCGCGCGGTGCGCAAGAAGGGCGGCAAGGTGCCGAAGGATGTGGTGTATCCGACCGTCGAGGACGGCGTTGCAGGGGTGGCGTTTGTTGAGGCTTGCGTGAAGTCTTCGAAGAAGAACGGGGCTTGGATGAAGCCTTAGATGGAAAGTAGGGTCTTTTAAGTGTATGTGGTCCTCATGAGACGTCAGGACGCAATAGACCAGTTGAAAGCTGCTGCCGAAGCCGTGGCGGGCATGGGCGCGACTGGTCTTTACCTTTATGGCTCTACGGCGCGCGACAAAGGGCAGGATGACAGCGATCTTGACCTGTTCGTCGATTACGACCCCGCTTCGAAATTCAACGCGTTGGACTTGGTTGGCATAAAACTGTTCCTTGAGGATCGGATGGGGATTGAAATCGATCTGACGACCAGCGACGGGCTTCATCCTCGCTTGCGCCCTGCCATCACGCAAAGCGCAATACGGATATTTTGATGCCACGTGAATTTCGGCATGCGCTGGATGATATGCTCGCTTCGGCAACCGGAATCAGCGAAGCGATATCTGGCAAAACACTCGCTGACTACCAGTCAAGCTGGGTGCTGCGTCACGCTGTTCAGCGCGGGATCGAAATTATCTCGGAAGCAAGCAGGTCTCTGCCTGATGAGATGATCGCGCTCGAGCCGCAGGTGCCATGGAAGCAAATAAGGGCAATTGGCAACATCTTGCGCCACGAATATCATGGTCTGTCGGATCGGATTATCTGGGGCGTTGTTATTGACGAACTCCCCGAATTGACTTTTGCCATCGAACGAATTTTCGAGCGTGTTGGCAAATAACTGGCAATCGACATAGCTCAACGCCCAGTTCATTGCGCAAAGTTTGAAGAATTGTCCGGCAGTTCACCAAACGCTTTGATCTCATTTTGACTCATGCTGAGCGCCGCCCGGATGTCCGTATCGAAGCCGGACGGGTTTGCGAACGCTTCCATCGGTAGGTTACACTGCAAGTTGG